>DQLG01000294.1 GCA_015660315.1 Candidatus Latescibacterota bacterium | reverse complement strand
CGCGGGGCTGCAGATGGCGCTCTTTGACGTGGCGGCTAAGCACCTAGATGTGCCTTGTCACCGACTGATGGGGCCGCAGCACCGCGAGGCCTGCCCGGTTTCTTGGTGGGCGCAATCGATGGCGCCCGAGGCGTGGGCGGTGGAGGCGCGGGCGGCGGCGGCGCACGGTTTTAACACGATGAAGGTAAAAGCCAGGCCTTGGTACGATATCGCGGCCCAGCTCAAGGCGGTGGATAAGGCAACCCCGGAATATTTCAAGCTCGATGTCGACTTTAATACGATGCTCTTGGGCGTCGATCAGGCCGCGCCGCTTATTTCTAAGCTCGAACGCGACAACAATTGTCTGGCGATCGTTGAGTCGCCAATCCCACAAGACGACGTCGAGGGCAATAAATTATTGCGCCGCAAGATCCAGAGCCCGATCGCAATGCATATGGGGCAGCCGCCGGCGATGACCGCAATCCGCGAGGGTGTCTGCGACGGTTTTGTGATCGGCGGTGGGGTGCAGCAGGTGCTGAGCGACGGCAATCTGGCCGCCCGGGCGCAGATGCCCTTCTGGTTGCAGATGGTTGGCACGGGACTGACGACGACTTTTGCCGCGCATATCGGTTCGGTGTTGCAGGAAGCGCGTTGGCCGGCAATTCCCTGCGTTAACATCTATTCGCATACGCTGCTGCGAGAATTCGAGGTCAAAGGCGGGCATTTGCAGGTACCGCAAACACCGGGGTTGGGCGTGGAGTTGGACCGCGAAGCGGTGGAGCGCTTTAGGGTCGAGCCGGATTTCGTCAAGCCGACCGTGCGCCAGATCCACGAGGTGCATTGGCCCGACGGGCGGGTTCTTTGCGCGGCAGATGGCGGTTATCGCGGCGATTTTGTCGCGGGCAAGATCACGGGCTTTCTGCCGGGTATGGATTTACAGGTGCGCCTTGATGATGGTAGCGAAGAATTCGCGCGGGAGTATACAGAGCGCTTTCCGGAGCAGGCTTAGCGGCGTTTGAATGGTCTGTTGAATTAGCATAGAGCGTACGGTCTGTCCAAGGGCATAACCTTCGCTCATTCTCGCCCGACTCCTGTCGGGCTCCGAGGGGCGGTCTGATCCGATTGTGCAATCCTGTAAAGTCGGTACCGCAAGCCGCTCAAGGCTATGCCCTTGGACAGCCCTCCGGTGATTCTGTGAATTCCATTAAGACACCTTTAATTTTCTCCATATGATCCCATTGCGGGTTTGTAATTCCTCTGTGGTTTTTGTTGCGACCTGTGATTTATTTTACTGCTCATAGTGAAAACTAATAATCACTTGAGCCACCTACTGGCCTTGGTCTTTTTTCTTATGCTCGGCACTGGTCTGCGTTTCGTCGGGTTGACGCGCGGTATCAGTGATTTTGATCCGAGCAGGCAATCCGATCAACAGACGTTCTATCACTTCCATCCCGATGAAGAGACACTGATTCGTGCGGCGTTGGCGCTGGAGTTGTCTTTTGCGCCACCGGCAGGCGCTGCACCTAGCGGTAGTGCTTTGGCCATTGCGCTGTTTTGTATTGGTCGGTGGATTGCACACCAAACATGTTCGTTATCTGTTGCCGCTCGTGCCCTTTCTCGCCTTGTTGGCCGGCGATTTGTGTATGTGGCTGATTTTTCTCGGTTTTGACCATCCGGCGGCGATGCCAGACTTGGCGTTGCAGGTGGCTGAGCACCAGACGCCGGCGGGTGTGCGGCGGGCGATGGTCGACTCGTATGGGGGAGATCGCGCGACTGTTGGAAGAGCGTGGGAAGGCGGGGCATGCACAGGTGGCGGGTCGGTTAGCCGGGGACGTGGCGCCTTAGAGGATTGAGGAAAATCGTCAGGTCTGCGCCAGATTGAAATCGCACGACTTCACCTTCGGGGTATAACGCGGGACAACGGCGGACATCGATGGGGTAGTGTGCCTTGTCGTGAGTGCCGAGGCGCAGTTGGACGTGCGGGAGAATTGCCACAAATACTCCGCAGGCGCGCTATTGCGGGAGACGGATCATTGGGCGATCGACGGCTCAGCAAGCTCGTCGCGCGAGAAAGTGGACTTGTAATACGGTCCTTGTTGGGAGGGGGTACGCCTATCACTCGCCTCAGTAGCGTAGCTCAAGATCGACTATGTTGCGCAGGGGTTGACGGAGCAGAAACCGCTGCGCGTTGTCGGCCACCAATTCTCCCAATCGTCGGTGCGCGGCTTCGGATTGCCCGGACGAATGTGGCGTAATGATTACATTCGGATAGTCCCACAACGGATGGTCGTCGGGCAGGGGCTCGGGGTCCGTTACGTCGAGGCCCGCGCCGGCGACTTTACCGCTGTCGAGGGCGCGCAGCAGAGCGTCGGTGTTGATGATGCCGCCGCGGGCTAGGCACAGCATATGCACGCCGTCGCGCATCAGGTCGAATTCCCGGTCTCCGATGAGGTCGGCGGTGTCGGCGGTGTAGGGTACGCTGACGTTGATCCAGTTGGCGCGGGGCAGTAGGTCGCCCAATGCTTCTATGGGGTGCAGTTCGTGTACATAATCCGGTGCCGGTCGGTCCACGTGGCGCCTAGTCGCGATGATACGCATGCCGAACGCGGCGGCGCGCTTAGCCGTTTCGAGTCCGATACCTCCGAGTCCAATGATTAACAGCGTTTGCCCGTCGAGTTCACCGGGATCGGGGATGGGCGTGTCTTTTTTTAGCCATCGCTCCTTTGCCTGCCGACGCAGGATCTGCGGAATCTGTCGGCTCAACATAAGCATAAACGCCATGGTGTGGTCGGCCATGTTCGGGCCGTATGCGCCGGCGTTTGTTAGCGCGATCCCGCGCTCGCGCAGTAGATCGAAGGGCACACCGTTGACGCCGGTGCTGAGCATCTGGATCCATCGCAACTTCGGTGCCGCTTCGATGAACGTCGCACTACAGATATTGATCGTAGCATCGATATCCGCAGCGACGCGGATTGCCTCTTCGTCAGTGGAAGCGATGACGTATTCGACACCCTCGATATCCTTTAAGAAGTTGTTGGGGCGGTAAGAGAGAGTTTGTACGAGCACTTTCATCGGATCGGTCTCCGGGGGGTGTGGGATGGTAAACTATAGAAATGAATGTCGATCTAGCATGTCGCCCCACCGGGCGTCTCGTGAGCCGCAGTTTTTTCCATGCCGCTTAATGGTTCTTGGCTTTACGACGTGTGCCAGGTCTGAAGAATTGGTAGCGGGGGTTTGCCGAAGGCGCGCCGCTTGTCGTGCAGCGTATAAGCCGGTGTTAAGTGATATTTGACTCCTTAGTTTGTCTCTAATTCGTCAGGGCAATCAGAGCATAGACCATCTATGCTCTAAGCCCAAGGTTCGTTGCATTTTTTCTTTATCATAAACTCCGCGAGCTAAAACGCAATCGAAGCCCCAACGGGTATTTTCCTCAGGCCGCTCATCAACGCAGCCAAAAACGACCCAAGCGCGTTTCGTCCAAAGCGGCGTATAAAGGCTCGATTGCCCACCGCGTTTCGATTGATGATCGTCCCGCTATCGTCAAAAAAATCGAATTGGTGATGGGGAAGTCGATCTGATGATGGGCGGTCACGGTGGTGGCGGTTTGCTGAGCTTGGTGGACCGAAAAAATTGCTTCACCCGTATTGAACCCGTACTCTCCAAGCATGCCGATCACGTCGCCGACGTAATCATAAGGGCGTTGAGTGATATCAAAGGTCAGGTCCATACACTGACGATGGACAACGGAAACGAATTTGCTCAACATGCAAGAGTCGCCAAGGCCCTTCAGG
>DQLG01000104.1 GCA_015660315.1 Candidatus Latescibacterota bacterium | reverse complement strand
GCTGAGCAAAAAATAAAAGAGCGCTATCCCCAACCCCAAGCCGGTCTGCGCCAACCACCACACGGCGAAAATAGAACCAAAGATAAAACCCAGCACCGCGGTCTTATACGAGAGCAATTCGCCACTATCGTCGATCGTCGCATCGCCCTTGAACGCCTTGCGCAATACGTCGCCGATGTGCTCGCGCGCAGCCCACAAGCTGGAAAAGACCAGGAAAAACATCGCCCCCTGCGCTAAATGCGCGACGCTGGCCGAAGCGGGCATCGAGTAGGGTTGCGGCGGCCCGATGCTCCATCCGAACAAACGCTCGACGCCAGTATGTACATAGGCGAGAAAGGCGAAGAACCACACGCCGAACGAAACATCGAGACTCAGCAGATACGATAGCCCGATCACTTCGAAGCGCGGGCGCAAATTCAGGCGCACGGCTTCGCGCAGAAAACTCAGCGGCGTATTGAGCTGGATAAAGGGGAAGAAATTGAAATAGGTATGCAAGCCGTTGACGGCGTAGATCACAAACGGAATCAGAACACCGACCCAGGTCAGATAGTTGCGTAAAAAGGGCGGCAGCAAGTGCCCTGGTTCCTCCTGCAGCAATTCGAGCGGCAAGGTAGAGAGCGGGAAGAGCAAGCGTTCGTGCTCCATCCACTGCTTGCGCAAAACGACCAACATGCAAAGCGTAACGAAATAGACACTGACAATAAAAAAAGCCCAAGCCAGCATCGGCTTGTTCCACAGCCCCCAGGGTACCACCTCACCGCGCTGGGCGCCCTCAAAAAGCTTCCAGATCGCCTCGCGGTCTTGAACCACCAACCAGGTTTTGATATGCGGGTGGATAATACTGGCCCAGTCGTTTTCCGGGGTGGCGTAGTAGAACAAGCCCCCTAAAAACGGGATCAGGTTCATAACGAAACCCCAGGAGGGAATCGCCGAGGACACGATCATCATTATATAGACCGTGGCCAATTCGCCACTGCGCAAGCGCGAGCCAGAAAGCAATTGCACGAGCGGATTGATCAGTAGAGTGAACAGAAAAAAGAGAAAGATCGCGGCGCCGGTGGAATAATCGGCGGCCATCGCCGAACCGCGTATCACCAATACGCCATAGGATTCACCGAAAGAGATGGCAGTGGCGCAGAGTAGACCGACAAAGACTGCCCTCTTGGAAACGCCGTATTGTGGATTCTCTTCGGTCAAGTCCGCCCTTGCCGGTAAGCCTAACGTGAATGCCCTGATAAAGGCAAGTCGCCGAGCAATTATATCGCGGCGCTTATCTTAGAGCAATGCTTATATCTCTTTATTAAAGCGAGACTAATCAGCGATTGGTCTTTGAAAAAAGACTATATAAATGGCATAAGGCCAAGCAATAGCCCCTTCGTCAATAAAGTCCACCTCATCCACCGTCAATACGCGATCCAATCGCACCGACTCCCCTTCTTCGAACATCACAAACTCCGCCCCATCGCGGCCATATAGATCTGCCAGTCTCCCGGTATAAGACCGCGTTGTTTCGCCGCCTATCGATGCGATAGACTACGCTGCACAATGCGGTCGGCGATAATATGGTATCGTCGCCGACCGCGCCTTCGTCTTTACGCACAAGCAAACCGGCGACAGTGACGTGCTTAGGCCAATTATCTCCCATAATACTCCTTCTGTCCACGCGTCGCCGACATTACCGCGAGTAAGGCACATGCCCCTGCTCAGTAACCTCATACCCCCATTTTTCGAGATAGTATTCTTTCTCGCGAAAAGTATCGTCGATCTTCGCCAACTGCCGCGTCAACTGCCGTTCTAATTCTTTCCTGAGATCCGCCGCCTCAGCGCGCTCGGCCAAGTTATTCAATTGATACGGGTCGTTCACGTCGTCAAATAGATAGTAGACCTCTTCGCTCGTGCGCACGAAGGTATGTCGACTCGTGCGAATGGCGCGATATGCTGGGTCTCGGTGGTTGTTGCCGCTAAAGGGCGAGACGCTCATATACAGCGCGACATGGTCTTCGATTTCCACCTGCTCGCGCACGCACGCCGAAAGATCATCACCCTCAACCGCATCCGGAACCTGCAACCCGCACAAACTCAACAAGGTCGGCATAATGTCCACCGTGCCCAGCGGCGTCATGACCTTGTGGTTTTGCAATCCGGCCGTTAGGCGAGGATAGCGCAATAAATAAGGCACGCGACACGACTCATCCCAAAAAATCTGCTTCTTATACGGCCGATGATGATGCGACCCCATCATTTCCCCGTGATCCGAAGCGAATACGAGGATCGTATCTTCCTCTAAACCATTCACCTTCAGCGCCTCGACCACATCCCCCACACATCGGTCCAACGCGGCAATATGCGCATAATAGCCAGCGGCCTCCTTGCGCGTAAACTGCTCAAACTCATCGTCGTCAAATACGACATTCGGCGAAAAGGTGACCGCTTCGAAAGAAAAAGCCTCTTGCAATTCCTTTGGCGCGTTGTCGTGCGGGAAGTGCGGTGGCCCCAAGGACAAAATCAATAAAAAGGGATCGTCTTTATGTGCTTTTATATAGGCACACGCATCCTCCGTTTGTGCATAGGCGTCATAACCTGACCATGTTTTGATCTGTTCATCTTCGCCGTCGTAATATTCACTGTGCTGATAATCGTGTGTGCACTCCAACACTTTCCAATAAGCAAAACCCTGCCGCCGCTCCGGCGGGATATAGCTGGCCCGACCGTGCCCGTCGACATGCCACTTGCCGATATAGGCGGTATCATAACCGCCGGCCTTAAACGCCTTGCCGATGCTTTTTTCGTCGGGTGACAACGGGATATCGTTCATAAACATGCCCGTCGTCGTCGGGAAACGCCCCGTCAACAATGCCGCCCGCGCCGGGGTGCACACCGGAGAAGTGCCGATCGCGTTGGCGAAATTAACCGACTCGCCGGCCAAGCGGTCGATATTCGGCGTAATGGCGTTCGCATCGCCATTATACCCCGTCGCCTTCGCTCGCCATTGATCGGTTAAAATGTAGACCACATTGGGTTTATCGTTATTGGCCATGCCCTGCTCCTCTGATTATTTCATTCACCAAGATTATGCACAATTTTTTATAGCAAAAGAATAGAGCGTCGCATTGCTCAAATAAAACTTGAGCCGAACCCGCCGTCCATTTAACGCACCCATAGTCCGCCCGTCTTTCCACTGCATCTGCTGCCGCAACGAATCCCCGCTGAACACCATACTCGACGTCCTCTCGTAGCCTGCAACGATCTCCCCCTGCTCCGACAGCACTTTCATCTCTATCCCGTCGGCCGAATAGGCCATGCACACTCCTGACCGCCCAGACCACTCGCCATCGATGCCGCCGGCTTACGCGACCGCTTCCCGAGTCGGCATATCAAACACGTCGGTGTATAACATTTTATAGCGCCTGGCCGGGTCCTCCTCGTCCATCTCCTTGAGCACTGTGCCGAGGGTAGCCCACCATTCGCCCTGCATCACCAGATTGTTTTTCGTCGAGCCTTCGTATTCGATGATACCGAGCTTGGGTTTGTCCCAGTGCAAGCCGTCCTTCGATTCGGCATAACAAATCCAATAGGTATAACAGTGGTCCTCTTCATTTCTCCAGCTGACATAATTGAAAACATTATACCATATCTTAAAAATATTCTCCTGCTCGTCGAATAACACATAACAAGAGGCCACCCCCTTGTCCTCCCACGGCCGGTCGGCGACCATCAATGGATTATCGATAAACTTGGCCGGACGCACCATCTCGCGCCGCACATTCCATATATCCTCTATGATGCGATCGTCGACCAACAACTGCTTGCCGGTATTTATGTCCATTAAAATTCCTCCATTTTCACATTCATAGCGCCCACCACAGCCCAGTAAATCGCCGCCTGCGCAATACCCGAAGCGGGCAAAATATCGATATCGTAGTTGGGCACCGCTACCAGAGCATCGCCATAGGGCCACCAGGGGCGAATAATAAAGTCGGGCACCGGTCCGCCACCCGTCGGCGGACCAGTAATTGCCTCGACGATGCGCACTGCTCGCTGGCGTGCGAGTGCATAGGCCTCGCTTGGTCGGTTGTAATATCCGAGAAAAAACAACAAATCGCCCGCTGCCAACTCGGCCTCCAGCTCGGCGATCGCAGGCGTCTCTCCGTGGACTTGCGAAAGTTTGTGCATCAAACACCGGTCCCCGGGCGCGCCCCACTGATGCACCGGAAAATGAGAAATGAGAAAGGCATGGATCCTGCCCCCCTGCGCAAGAGTGGCGATCCCCGCCTGAACGACTTGCTCTATGGCCTCTGTTTCCCGACTAGCCAGAGCACGCAGAACATCGCCCAACCGATCCAGATATATTCCGCCCAATGCGCCTGGAGTAATCGCAGGCACATCGTGTTCTGTTGCAAAGCGTACTGTTGCCCGACGCTCGTTGCGCGGACGGGCACCGGGGATCAGCACGCTTTGGTACAAGGCAGGCATATGGCCCCGACGGGTGCAAGCGGCCACAAGTTCGCCGGTAAAGGTCCACAGCAAGACCAGGTTCTGCAGAGAGACCAAAGGGTAGGACGCCCCATCGAAAGCGCTTAACACATCGGTAGGCAATGAGGATCTGCTCGGCAGAAACGCATCCGGCGAAGCTACATCGTGCAACTCCGGGCCCAGCCCCACGACATAGGCCCCGCTGCCCGTCAAGCGGCGCAATAAAGCGCGCTCGGCTTCGGGCTCAGCATTGCACCAGCCGAGTAACACAGCATCCCCGATCCCTGGACCTTCCCCGTTCGGCCCGCATTCCTCAAGCAGCATCAACCCCCCCGAACGCACAAAACCTTCCGAGACAAAATCCGGCCTACTACTGGCGATGAATAGCCGACCTCCCGCAAGCAGCAGATCGGCCACCTTTTCACTGATACCGGCTATACTCGACAAGGCGCCTCGCGTTTCTTCCATGCCGGCTAAGAGCGCGGTAAAGAAACTAGCGCTGAAAAGCGCTGGGGTAGTCATTGAAGAAGTCATATCGCACCAATGGTCGAACAGCCCGCGGCCATTCAGCAGTATCGCGCAAAACAAGGATACAGATCGTTCGTTCTAAGCTAACCAGGGCTAACGCGTCAAGCGATGCGCGCTCCCCTCGTCATTCCCACGGCACCGCCCCCAGCAACCGCTTACCCAATTCCGTCAATTCCGCCGGCCCAGTTGCCCGCTCCCACCGCTGCCACCTAACTTCGCGCTCATCCTCCGACAATGGAGCGCGCCACCGCTCACCGCGCTTCTGCCATGCATCCACATACCCCGCACTTTGTTCCTTAAGTTTTTCAGGATCGTCAGGCACCGGCCCCATCGTGACATATTGCGCGAACCGGGGCGTAGTGGAAAGATTGCGCGCATTCGAATGCGGCAGCAACCGATGCCAGATCACGATACTGCCCGCCTTCGCCGGAATCGTCCGAGCCTTAGCGAAATACCCCGCAAGCTCCGGATGAGTAGCCAACCAATGACCGTCATCCCCTTGCTCCAGGCTGCGATCCTCGGGCACTGTCGCCAACCACTCATTGAACTCGCGATGAAAACCGGGCACACAGCGAAACCCGCCGCCATCCGCCTCCCTGTCGTTTAAATAGAGCACGCCCTGTGGACCGCACGGATAACCGTCGCCGTACTCTAACATGCTCGGCAGCCCTGCACCAGCCCACAAGCCCCCCGTCGGCTCACCTCGTTTTTTCCGCGCCACCGTCTCGGCATCCTGTATACCGCCGCCGTGCACATCCCAGTGCAACCCGCCGCCATTGTTGCGCGGATCGTCCGGGCCAAAATATGCCCCACCATCGCCCCACGTCTGCACGGTCCCGTCCTCGGCGATCATTTCCCGAAAGGGGAGTTTCATATGCGCCACGTCCATACTGACAGAGAGCTTATGTGTGCTGTGGATTTCAGAGAAGGCCTGGTGCAATCGCGGGCTCTGCCGGGTATCCCAAAGCGCCTGTGACTGGTTCAG
This sequence comes from Candidatus Latescibacterota bacterium, assembly GCA_015660315.1. GTDB lineage: Bacteria > Latescibacterota > UBA2968 > UBA8231 > UBA8231. Next base: position 714 of record DQLG01000104.1, on the reverse strand, counting down.
ATTAACAAAGCCGCCGCGGTCCGCCGCCAAGACTTTAGCATAGTGATCTTCGACAGGAGCTGCCGGATCGAGACCGAGATAGCGCATGATATCGAGGCTGGCCGCCTCGCATACCTCCGGCGAGACCACGTCGGGCACGACCAAGTAGCCGTGTTCTTGCCAGAACGCGTGGTCGGCGGCGGAGAGTATCGGCGTAGCGGAATCTGAGGCCGCACTGGAAGTTTCGTCCATGCTGCGTCATCCTTTGTTCTAAAATGGAGAATCGGCGAGTTAAAGCGTGGAGCCTTAAACTCCAGTCCAATCAAATACAGCGCTGTGATATATTTTCCTGTCTTCCAGCAAACCATTATATACCGCATCGGCCTCACTCGGCGGCACCAGATGCGAACGCAAAGGCGCCGCCGCTATCTGACCGCGCGCCATCAGTTGCATGGCGTGCTGCATATTCTGCAAAACGCTGCCCTGCGCAAATTGAGCTGGCAATGTCGGGATCTCCCACTCCCAACCACTGCGCACGTGCAGATATTTTGTAAAGATCTGCTGCAATAACTCCGACGCGCTCATCGCCTGGCTACTCTTCCACGGCACCCCGACCAGCACAATTTCCGCACCGATAGCGGCTAATTCCGTCGCGCTGCGCATCGCTTCGACCGCACCGCTGGTATCGACTGCCAGCTTACAAGGCACATCACCCAGCGCGTCTCGCCAAAGATC
>DQLG01000569.1 GCA_015660315.1 Candidatus Latescibacterota bacterium | reverse complement strand
TTTGAAGGCTGCCAAATCGGCGATCTTACCGACTTCTATGGTGCCGATTTCTCGTTCCAGGCCCAGTGCTGCGGCCGAAATGCTGGTCGCCGAGAGCAGGGCTTCGCCTGGAGTAAAACCCACTTGGACCAGGAGTCTCAGGTCGTAATCAAGGTGGCCAAAAGCCAGGCTGCCCACACCCGAGTCAGTGCCGGGTACGATGCGTTCCATTCTGCAGTGATCGAGCATGCGCCGCATGACTTCGAGTCGGGTTTCGGCGCGGGATTCCAGCGCCTGCAATTCGGCCTGTTCTTTTTTGTGCAGAAGACCAGTGGTCCGTTGGCCCTGCAATTCGACGATGCGTCCATATTTTGTCCAGGCCTGTAGGGTCGGGCTGATCCAGGTGCCGCATTCGGCCATTTTATCGGCGAGATCGGGGTCGAAGCGCATTTCATTGTCGGGATCGAGAAACTCGGCGTGTTCCATCAGGTCGATGCCTGCTTCTACCGCCCGCTGCATCGATTCTTTGGCGCGGCAATGCGCGGCGGTGAGTTTGTGAAAGTGGTGTGCTTCGTGTACGGCGGCGTGTAATTCGTCGACGCTGTAGGAAGCGCGACCAGGGATCGTGTTGGAGGTGCCGCCGCCTGAGGCCATGACCTTTAGATAGTCCGCGCCTTCATGTACCAAGCGGCGAACCGAGCGGCGGATCTCGTCGGGCCCGTCTGCTTCTTCGTTACACATATGGAAATGCCCACCAGTACAAGTAATCGGGCGGCCGGAGACCTGCATGCGGGGGCCGGCGATATAGCCTCGGGCTATGCCTTCCTTGAGCATGAAACCAACCTTGTTGCGCGCACCGTGTTCGCGCAGAGTGGTAATGCCGGCGGCTAAGTGCAATTGCAGATTGCGGGCGCCTGTCAACACCATCATTCCATCGGTCTCGGAAAACATCTGCGCATAATCGCGGCCGTCACCGGCCAAGCTCAAGTGGGTGTGACCGTCGATCAGGCCCGGGGTTAGGGTCACGTCGCCTAGGTCGATCGTCTCGGTGTCGGGTGGGGTATGCTGGGTAATTTCTTCGGCGGAGCCAACCGCCAGGATGCGATCTTCTGTTACGAGCACGGCTTGATTCGCTTTAGAGGAAGTTGAAAGGCCGTCGGCTAGGCGGGCGGCGCGGATGAGCATTGTCATGGCGACGGTTTCCTTACCAGATGATGGGTTCGTTCGCGCATTGCTTGAGATAGGCGTTGGTGCGGGAAAAATGCCGGCAGCCGAAAAAACCACGATAGGCTGAAAGCGGCGAGGGATGTACTGTTTCGAGCACTAGATGCCGGTCGCGATCGACAAAGATACCTTTTTTTTGCGCGTGCGCGCCCCAAAGCAGGAAGACCAACTGTTGATGTTCGTCGCTGAGTGTCGCGACGATTTGATCGGTTAAAGTCTGCCAGCCGAGATGCTGGTGCGATCCAGCTTTGCCTTCGGCGACGGTCAGTGTCGTATTGAGCAGCAATACGCCCTGGTTAGCCCAGCGGCTTAGGTCTGTGAGCATATCCCGATCCGCCCCATCGTATATATCAGCGCAAATTTCCTTGAATATATTGCGCAGCGACGGCGGTGTCTTGACCCCGTCCGGCACCGAAAAAGCCAAGCCGTGCGCCTGGCCGGCGCCGTGATAGGGGTCTTGGCCTATTAACACGACTTTTACGCGGTCAAAAGACGTGAGTTGCAGCGCGCGGAATATTTCGTCTTGCGCGGGAAATACGGTTTGGCTTTGCCGCAGGCCGGCTACTCGGTCTAAAAGCGGCCGATTGTGCCCGTCGCAAAAAAAAGGTATGGCTTTGATCCAGGAATCCACGACGGTTACTGCACCATTTGGTGCATTCCTTCGGTGAGGTGTTTGAGCTTGGGAGAGATGGTTTTGGCAAGGGCGACAAGTTCCTTGGGGGTGAGCACCGGTTGTCCGAAAAAACTTCCGGGCAGGAACGAGCGCACGGATTTGAGGTCTCGATCTTCTATCGCTTGCGGCAAGGGGGCTCCGGCTTTGCGTGGGAAGGGGTAGGACTCTGGCCGATTTCGGGGTCTAACGGGCTAGAGAGGGTCTGGGCGGCAAAGCCCACGGCCATATTGTGCAACCAGAATTCCTCGAGGGCCAAACCCTGGTCCTTAAGCAATTGGAAGGTCTGGCGTGCAGCTTTGCTGGCGATAAGATCCAACATGGTTCGTTTGCCGAGCATGGACAGATCGGTGATCATCAAGTCGACAGCCCCATTAGACAAGACCTTGAGGGCCTCCTCTGAGCGTGGGGTGTGCACGGCTTCGATTTTTCATTGATTGAGATAGGCGACGGAGACTTCGTCTTCCACCAACAGTACTTTCATGTGCTACCTTCAAGCCCCAACAGGAGAGGGGAAAGGGTGAAGGAATAGCCAAGACTATATTGGGTTAATCAATATAGTTATTGTTTTTATTTTAACAAACGGATTAAAGAGGTCTAAGCTGGGCCTATTTGCGCCAGCAGTTTCTCCCCCTCGACGCTTCGGCGGAGGTTGGCGAAGGCGAAATGAGCACGGCGACTCCAGGTATCGCGGGTGATACCGGCGGTATGGGGGGTTAAGAGCACGTTGCGCAAGGCGCAAAGTGGGTGGTCAGGCGCCAAAGGCTCGGTGGCAAAAACGTCGAGGCCGGCTCCCAATATGTTGTTTTCGCGCAGGGCGTTGGCCAGGGCACTCTCATCGACGACGGGGCCGCGGCAAGTGTTGATCAATAGGGCATTCGGGCGCATCTGTGCGATTTCTGGGGCGCCGATAAGGCCTTGTGTTTCGCGGGTCAGCGGCACGTGTAGCGAGAGAATATCGGCACGAGATAGCGCTTCGCTCAGTGATACACGCTCAATATTGAGATCGGCGACGATTTTAGCGGGCGCGGGGAATTCGTCGACATAGAGCAGTTCAGCGCCAAAAACCTTGAGTCTTTGCGCTACCTGTTGGCCAATATGGCCAAAGCCGATGAGGGCGGCGGTTTTGCCGTAGATGGTATAGGTGTTGTGGCCACTGTTGACGGGGTCCCACTGACCATCGCGGATGCCCTGATTCTGGTCGAGTAGGCGCCGGTAGAGCCCGAGGATCAACGCGAGGGTATGTTCGGCCACGTCGATGGAATTGGTACCGCCGTTATTGGCTACCGGAATGCCTAGCTCAGCGCATAAATCGAGGTCCATATGTTCATAACCAGCGCTCAATAGCTGGATCAGCTTGAGATTGGGCGCGGTACGCAATACTTCGGATGAAATACGGCCTGGGAAGAGGATCAGACCGTCGGCGTCGGCGACGATAGCTATTTTATCGGCATCAGCGATGTCGGCGGGATAGGCTTCGATCTGAAAATCCGCTGGAGCGGCAGCGGTGATTTGCGTCGATAGCTCGGGGTCGAGAAAGGTGAAGAAGGGGGTTTTCATCATGCGGTATAACCTACACAAAAGAACGAATGAGCGCGAAGCTGGCGAACTGATTATTCTAAAGGAATCTTGTTACTGGCGCTAAATAATAGCCGCTGTTATTTAGTGCGGAGGCGTTGGAATTGGCTTGAGAAAAAAACTGCCAAGCAGTGACACGCGCAGCGAGTTTAGGGGTTAAAATAACATACCGCCAGGAAAGTCATGAATGTAGACGAACTTTACCGCCGCTATGGCCCGATGGTCATCCGGCGGTGCACACAACTCTTACGCGATGAGGACCAGGCACTCGATGCCGCACAAGACACCTTTGTGCGCTTGATGGAACGGCAAGACCGTCTTAAGGACGACTATCCCTCAAGCCTGCTCTACCGCATGGCCACCAATCTCTGCCTCAATCGCATCCGCGATGCTAAGCGGCGGAAGACGACGGCTGACCCGGACTTGTTGGATCAGATCGCCGATTGGGACGATACCGAAGGGCGCATCGAGGCGCTGTCGGTACTTGACCGGCTTTTCGGCCGCGAGCGCGAATCGACCAGGACGATGGCCGTTTTGCACTATGTCGACGGCATGACCTTAGAGCAGGTGGCCAACGAGGTAAGCATGTCGGTGTCAGGCGTAAGAAAAAGATTGCGCGGTTTGCGCGCATCGCTGCAAGAATTGGAGAGATCATGAATCAGCAAGAGCAAAGGCCTATAAGCGATTACCAACTCGAGCGCTATCTATTGCGTGAGTTGCCGGCGGCGGACTTGGCCGCAGTAGCGCGCGAAATAGCAGTTGACCCCGCGCTCGGCGAACGGCTTGCGGCTATAGAGCGGTCTAATGAGGAACTGCACCGGCGTTTTTTGCCTGAGTGGATGAGCGGACAGATCGAGTTAAAACGGCAAATAAGCCAGCAGCGAGAAACGAAGCAGCAGCGGAGTGGGTACCGCCTTTGGGCCGTGCCAGCCGTGGCCCTACTCCTGGCGGTGGTGGCGGTACCCGCTCTTTTCGATGCTTCGCCAGAACAGGAACCGCAGATAAGAATCAAAGGCGGGGCGGATGGTCCCCAGTTGACGATTTTTCGCAAGGCACCCAATGGGGAAGAGCGCCTGTCTGATGGGGCTTTGGCCCGTAGCGGGGATCTGGTGCAAATTATCTACCGCTCTGACGGCCTGAAATACGGGGCGATACTCTCGGTCGACGGGCGCGGCGTGGTAACCCAGCATTTGCCCGCTGAAGGGGAAAAGGCTGTCTCACTCGCCGCCCAAGATACGCTAAACTATGCATACCAATTAGATGATGCACCGCGATGGGAGCGCTTCGTTTTTGTCGCGGCCGATATTCGTTTTGACCTGCAGCAGATTGTCGGACAATTGAACGCAGGTTCCACATTGGCGTCTACCGCCGAGCTCCGCTACTTCGAGTTTACGCTTAACAAGCCGTCAGCACCCTAACTCATGGCCATGGTAATTGTCCTATTCATTACTATGCTTGGCCTTGCGTGGTCGCAGGCGGCAGCAGATACCGCGGTGCGACGCTTGGTGTTGGCAGCCGGTGCAAATAATGGCGGTGTCGATCGCGATCTATTGCGCTATGCCGTTTCCG
>DQLG01000871.1 GCA_015660315.1 Candidatus Latescibacterota bacterium | reverse complement strand
TGTTCGACCAGCCATTGCATCTCGCGGCGATAAGACTCTGATTCGTCTGAGACGAAGAGTGCGCAATTCGGATCTTCGACCTTGCTGGTTGAACTGGCCGCGGTATAAAAGGAGTCGATTAGGCCGCGGGCCCCGCCGATAATATCGTAGCCGAGTTCGGCGTAGAGCTCGGAGACCTGGGCGGTGAACCCCATGCCGCCGGGGACCGAGTCGAGCTCGACGAGCTTGAAGCCGTCTTCGGTGAGCAGCAGATCCGGACGGATGACCATCGGCAACTGAGATTTGATGCGGTTCCACAGCCCCATTTCGAGTACTTCACCGGGTTTGCCGCGGTCGAGATACTCGTGGATCCAGTTGGGCTCGATGCTTTTGACGCTTTGGTGGTAGAGTTGGTTTGAAGATTTATAGAATTGGTGCAGCACGTCGCCGAGTTGCTCTAAATAGCGAAATTGCTCGGGAGAGAGCCAGAAGGGCTCGGGCGAAATGCGCCAGGGCAGATTGCTGTCTGGGTGCAGATTGGCACGGTCGCCTGCAAAGAGGCCACCGGTCGGTGAGCGCTCGTTGATCTGACGACAGATGGTTATGGGATCGGATTCGATATGCGGGAGGGACATGAATCATCTTTCCAGGATACGAGAGGTAAATGTAGGGTAAATTATAGTACAGGTCAACGATAGTAAGATGCAGATTCGGGGGAGGGAGATTCTGGGATTTGCTATCGAAAATAAGGCCTGCGGTCTATATTGGGACCTTGGTAAAGGAGAGCAATCTATGGAGCTTACAGGCAGGCGGTGTTTGGTCACCGGAGGGGGGCGGGGCATCGGTCGGGGAATTGCCTTATCCCTTGCACGGGAGGGGGCGAAAGTCGCGCTTTTGGCACGAACGGAAACGGAACTCGATGAAACGGCGGCGCTGGTAGAGCAGACCGGTGTCGAGGTCTTGAAATTACAGGCGGATGTAAGCCAGCGCGAGCAGGTGGACGCGGCGATTGAAAAAATGCTCGTGGCGTGGGGAGGGGTTGAGGTGTTGGTCAACAACGCCGGCATTCAGGGGCCAATGGGCCGGGTGGAAGAGGTCGATCCGGAAGCGTGGATGCAGGTGATGCAGGTCAATCTCGGCGGGTGTTTCTATGCTACCCGCAAAGTGTTGCCGACGATGATTGCGCAGGGATATGGCAAGATCATCAATCTTTCGGGCGGTGGCGCGGTGGGTCCGCGGCCTTTTTTTAGTGCGTATAGCGCCTCTAAGGCGGCGGTGGTGCGTTTTAGCGAAAATGTCGCCGGAGAGGTCGCTAAGCATAATATCGATATAAACTCAATTGCCCCGGGTGCGGTTCATACCCGGATGCTCGACGAGCGATTAGAGGCGGGTACAGCCGTCGGTGAGCAAGAGATCGAGATTGACCAGCGGCTAGTGCAAGAGGGTGGTACGGATCCTGAACGGCCGGCAGCGTTGGTGGTTTATTTGGCTTCCGCGCGTTCTGATGGGTTATCCGGGCGATTGTTGGCTGCGGTTTGGGATCCGTGGGAGGATTTTGATATCGAAGCGGTGATGGCCACGGAGGCTTTTACCGTGCGGCGACTAAAACAGGAGGACTGTTAAGTGCTTAAGGTCGGAATTGTTGGAGCCGGTTTTATCGGGCGGAAACGCGCGGGAATCGCCACGGCGCACCCGGATACGCAGGTTGTGTTGGTCCATGATGTGCAGCAAGAGGTCGCCGCCGAAGTCGCCGCCGAAAATGGGGGGCAGGTGGCCGCTTCGTGGCAAGAATTAGTCGCGGCCGATCTGGATATAGTGGCAGTGGCGACTACGCACGATGCGCTGGCTAAAATAAGCACGGCCGCGCTTTGTGCCGGCAAACACGTATTGTGCGAAAAGCCGATGGGGCGTAATCCGGTGGAGGCTAAGTTGGCCGTTGAGGCCGCGCAGCAAAACGGGCGGGTGCTAAAAGCGGGTTATAATCACCGTTATCACCCAGGTATACAGAAGGTCTATGAGGTGTGCGCGGCCGGCGAGATTGGCCCGTTGATGAGCATTCGCGGGCGTTATGGCCATGGCGGGCGGCCCGGTTATGATCGCGAGTGGCGGGCCATTCCCGAAAAAGCCGGTGGTGGGGAGCTTTTGGATCAGGGTGCGCATCTGATTGATCTGGCCAAGTGGTTGCTCGGCGATTTTGCCGAGGTAAAGGGGTATACAGAGACCCATTTTTGGGATATGAAACCGCTTGAGGACAATGCTTTTGGGCTTTTCCGCACGGATGAGGGACAGATTGCTTCGTTGCACGTAAGTTGGACTCAGTGGAAGAATCTCTTCAGTTTTGAGGTCTTTGGCCGGGATGGTTATGCTACTGCCGAGGGCTTGGGGCGTTCTTATGGCCCCGAACACGCCATTATCGGGCGGCGAAACCCCGAGGGAGGGGCTCCAGAGATCGAGCGTTTCGACTATCCGCAAGAGGATCGCTCATGGGAACTTGAATGGGCTGATTTTTTGCGCGGCATAGAAGGTTCGGCTACGCCATATTCAGCGGGTACGGAGGCTTTGGCGACCCTCGAGTGGATTTATCGGCTCTATCGGGCCTCGTCCGAGGGACGGCCGGTGCGGAGGGAAGAAGCTCCAACTGTATAAAGGGGAATAGGTTAGGACCATATTGAGCCCATGGCGTTGAGCGTCCTGGTTTTTTTTTTGTATTGTAGTTAATTTTTTTTGAAAACTTCAAGCAAAAATTCGTACATTACACAGCGTATTATGGATTGCATAGATCTTTGAGATTGTTTGTCTGACAACTAATATCTTTTGCCTGACCATATAGGAAGGAAGGGAAGCGTATCGACAACTTTGCACCCTGCAACTTTGTAGCTTACTGTCAGTGACTAACTGCGTATCTAAAGACCCTTAAACCCGCAGGAAGTGCTATGAGAACGGATCAGAATGTTGCGCAATCAGAACGCATCGCGATGGCTTATAGACGCCTCGCAAACGCCATGATTCTCAGTACTTTACGCGAAATATCTAAGATGGATGAGGTCGAGGAGACCCCAGATGGCACACCGGAAATGGCCTTTGTCGAAAGCCAGAGGATTGATCCGTGGTGCGAGTTGGCAGGCCTCGAACCCGAAGTCGTGAGAAGGGCCGCTAAGCGGTTGATTGAAGAGAGTCCTTATTAAGCGCCGAGACGAATAGACAAAAAGCCCCGGGAGTGTATCCCGGGGCTTTTTTGTGTTCTAAATATACCTATCGGCGAGCGCTGAGCGCGGAGTGTCCGGTGTAGTCGAGCAGGCCGCGCACCACTTTTTCGGCGTCGCGGTGGCGCAATTGCTCAAAACGCAAGGCCCACACGTGGTCGCGATAAGCCATATTGCGCAGTTCGATAAGAACTTTGACATCGGCTGGATTGTTGCGCAGCACGCCCAAGCCTTGGCCACGGACGCGAGCGCCGGCGCCGAGGGCAGGCAATAGGGCACGGGCGAATTGGCGCGAGGCCCTGTCGAGCCGCTTGCCATTGCTGCTCTGGTAAAAGAGGACCAACGGGACCTCCGGAGCTTTGGGATCAATATCGGCGTGGAAGGAGAGAAATACGCGGCGGCCCGGGCTCGCGTTGGCGAAAGCGCTTCGGGCGATCTGCACCCGGGTCGAGAGGTTGCCGCCGCGCGGCCAGTCGCTGCGTTTGTCGGTCCTGTTGTGGGCGGCCGAGTTATAGACTTCGTTTTTTTCGTTGACGAAGGTCAGTGTCGGCCGCTCGTTGTGGCGGATTAGGTGGTTGGGGCTGAGCAGCGTCATTGTGGCTTGGGCTCCGTGCAAGCGCAGCAGTACATATACGCGCAACGCGATATCAAAGACATATTCATCCTCGACGACGAAGAGTTCCTTGCCATTGCCGTCGAGCGTCGGCACGACGGCGCCTGGGTCGAGGCCGCCGTGGCCCGGGTCAAGCACAACATGCCAGCCTTCCAGTTGGTCGCTAAGGCGGCCGAGGCTTTCTACCTTGCGTTCGAAATCGCTCCACAAACGCGCGGCCTGGCGGTAGGTCCGGTGCGGTGAGTGTGGATGGCCTTCGTAGTAGGTTTTACTTAATTGGCGCGGGTTGCGGGGGCGGGTGTTGTAATAGGGCCCGTTGCCGAGTGGAATGTTGCGCATTCCAGTGCGGGAAACCTGCAGGGCATCCCAATCGATTTCGGAGAGTTCCAGCCAACGCATCGGGCGGACTTTGAGCTTGTCGCCGGGGTGGATTACGGAACCTTGCAGGTTATTAATCCGGGTAATTTCGGCCACGCTCATCTGGTGCAGTCTGGCGATTTGGCCGAGATAGTCGCCCGACTGCACGGTATAGGCGGCCAAGCGCGCCGCTGGGGCACCGCTGAGTTTGAGCTCTTGGCCGGGATAAATGCGATTCGAGCTTAGGCCGTTGAGCTCTTTTAGCTGGTCGACATTGGTGCCGTAGGCGCGCGCGATTTCCCATAGTGCGTCACCGCGTTCGACGATGTGTGTCGCGTCGGATGCCTCTTTGAGGCGCAGTTTTTGACCGACGACAATACGATCGTTGGCCAGACCGTTGAGGCGGTGTAGTTCGGCTATCTTGACGCGATAGCGCAAGGCGATGGCGGAGAGGGTTTCACCCGCTTTTACCACGTGTACAGCTTCTTCGAGCGGCGAAGGGCGCAGGCGCAGTTTTTGCCCGGGCTGTATCGTGTCGTTTGTCAGGTGGTTGAGTTGACGCAATAGACTGAGGCCGACGTCAAAGCGCAGGGCGATTTGCGAAAGGGTGTCGCCGGGGCGGACGGTATATTTTTGCAGTTCTTCTGTTGAGGTTGGTGGTGCATTGCTGTTCGTCGTTCTGGCTGGCCTGGCTTCTTGGTGATGTGCCTTGGTCGCTGGGCGGGCTTGGGTTTTGACGATTAGTTTTTGCCCGGGCTGAATGATATTGCCCTTGAGCTTGTTGAGGATTTTGAGTTGGGCTACGGGCAGGCGGTATGTGGCGGCTATTTGCGATAGGTTTTCGCCTACCCGGACCGTATGTGCTTTTTGCGCAGTTTGCGTGGTTTGCTTTTCAGGTGTCGCCGGATCTTCTTCAGCATGCAGGCGAAGTTTTTGGCCTGGGCGGATCGTGTTATTGTTTAGTTTGTTGAGGCTTTTTAGTCGACGGACGGGGATAGAGAAATACGTGGCTATTTGCGATAGGTTGTCGCCCGGGCGAACGCGGTACCAATCGCTTCTTTGTGTCGGCAGCCAGATATTGAGGTGCTGACCACCGCGAATTTGCTCGTTGCGGAGATTGTTCCAGCGATAGATTTGTGCGAGTGGAACGCGATAATCTTTGGCTATGCCAGAGAGGGTATCGCCTTTCTTTACGGTATGGACGAGCGGGCCCCTGCGTTCTGCGGCTTGCAGCGAAAAGGCACAGAACAAGATCGTCGCCAAGATATAGATCGGGCGCGACATGTGGTTTTGAATGTGGTTAATAAGGGGGGCAGGGGTCCCGTAAGTATAGTATTATTATGATTATAACGCAAAGAGAACTTGCTGGGTATTTACATAGACTCTATACTTCGCCCTATGAATAAAGTGATGAGCCAAATGCCTTCGGTAGATCAGGTTCTCAAGCAGGTCGATGACCTCTTACAGGATTATAACCACGGTTATGTCGTTGAGCGGGTGCGTCGAGTGATCGAAGCGTTGCGCGATCAGGTGCGGGAGTCGGCGGAGCTATTGCAGCGGGCACAATTACTTGTTGAAGCGGAGCGCAAGGTGCGTCGTTGTATTGAACTCGAGACTTCACCGAACTTGCGCCGCGTCGTTAATGCGACCGGTGTGATATTGCATACGGGTCTGGGGCGAGCACCTTTGCCCGCGGCGGCGCGGGAGGCTCTTGAGCAGGTGGCGATGGGCTATTGCAATCTGGAGTTTGATTTGGAATCGGGTCGGCGCGGTGAGCGGGTGCACCATGTCGAAGAGCTGATTTGCGCGGCCGCGGGTGCGCAAGCGGCCGCGGTGGTCAATAATAATGCGGCGGCGGTATTGCTAATGCTGGATACCTTGGCGCGGGGGCGGGAAGTGGTGATCTCGCGCGGGCAGCAAGTCGAAATCGGCGGCTCGTTTCGCATGCCCGATATTATTGCGGCGAGCGGAGCGCAATTGCGCG
>DQLG01000361.1 GCA_015660315.1 Candidatus Latescibacterota bacterium | reverse complement strand
GCACAGTGGTGCCGGTACATCCGAGCCGTAACAGCGCTCTCAGCGAGGATTTCGCCGCCGCGTCTATCGCGTCGGATATGGCGGGTTTCCGCTCGCGGATCTATACGGCTTTTTCGCGCGATGGTGCGGTGTGGGAACGAGGTAGTTGCGTGGTTGAGGGCGCCGGATATGGCGAAGAGGGCGTGGATGCAGTGCATGCCGAGGATATGTCGCTGCTCGCGTTGGGTGGGGGCATGTATCGGATGTATTATGCCGCCTGCGACAAGGATGGCCACTGGGGGGTCGCCAGTGCAGTGACGGAAGCCGAGTGAACCGGTTAGTTATTTTTTGGATAGGCGATAACAATAGGGGGAAGACTCATGGCAAAACTCGACAAGGTCAATGACCGAGACATCGCTGCGGCGATTCAGTTGGGCTGTCGGACGATGCAGTGTGTGTTTAACGCCGATGATGACGGAGTGCCTTTTTTTCGCTCGCTTATCGAGCCTGAGACGCTGTTGGCGCACAGCGAGTACCACAGCGAGTCGCACGTGCCCGGGCGGCATCTGAATGCGTTATTGAACGCCGAGGATGTGTTAGGTCTTTCGCTAGACGAACAGGCGGTAGATAATCATCGCCGTGCGACCTTGTTATCCTATAGCGGGCCAGTTGCGTTGCCGATGAATCGCCACGAAGTCGGTGGTCCGCTGATTAATTTTTGTCCGCACAATTTGCGCGAAGGTTTCCACGCGCTCTATGCGCTAGCAAAATACCGCGACGACGCCGAGGCACGCGAACTGGCCGAGCGCAGCATCGCGGATATCGGCAAATTGTGGAGCCCGGACGGCGGTTGGGATTTGCCCGCGATAAAAGATCTCGGGATCGATTATATGGACTCCAGGGGTTTTATACAGAGCGAGGGGCGAATGCTCGGTCCGTTGGTCAAGTACTACCGTGCTACCGGATACGCACCGGCGCTCGAATTGGCGTTGGCGTTGAAGGAGAAGGCCGTAGATGAGTTCTATCTTGCCGATGGCGGTTTCGACCAGCAGCGTTTCGATACCTCGCACAGCCATTCGATCACCTGCGTGCTGTCATCGCTGGCGCAATTGGCCGACTTGCTCGGTGATGGTGCGCTGATGCTGCAGGTCATGGCTTTTTGTGAAGATGGCCTGTGGGCGATGCGCGACGAACTGGGTTGGTCGTGCGAATCGACGGTGCAGAAGTATAGCGACCACGGCGAGGCCAATAATTCTGGCGATATTTTGGAGACGGCGCTGATTTTAGGGCGCTGGGGTTTTACCGAGTACTATCACGATGCCGAGCGCATATTGCGCGGCCATCTGCTGCCGTCGCAAGTGCGCGATACCTCGTTTATCGTCGATCCGCCGAACCCCGACGGCGTCGATGGGTTGCGCGATGTGGCCGATCGTCATCTGGGCTCGTACGGTTTCCCGGCGCCCTATGGCCACAAGTCGGTCGGCAAGGGCCGGGGCAATCTCTCGTTTAATATGGATATCGTCGGCGGCACGGTAGCTTCGCTATGCGAGGCGTATCGCGAAGTGGTGCGTGAGGAGGTGACGGGGCATTGGGTCAATATGCTTTTCGACCACGAGACGGACGCGGTGCGGGTGCGGTCGCCCTATGGGGGCGGTGGGCTGACGGTTGCAGTGCTGAAAGCCGGACCGCTCTTCGTGCGCATTCCGCCGTGGGTCGATCGGGCCAATTTAAAGGTCGAAGGTGCAGGCGAGGCGCCGAGCTGGAGTGACGACTATTTGTTTATTGCGCAACCCACGGTAGGACGGCCGATTCGTATAGACTTCCCGCTGCAAGAGCAGGAGTTGGTGCTTTCCGAGCGTTTGCACATCCGGCCTATCCGCGTGCAGATGCGTGGCGATGCGGTGGTGGCGATGGAGAATTTTGGCGCGGATCTGACCTTTTTTGGTGCCTACTAAGTAGGCGTTGCACGGGGCTATGTCATGAGCGGCGACACCGGTTATTTCGCCTGGTTAGACCACGGTCGCTGGATACGCGTCTGTCTCCGCGCGATCATTATCGACGGGGCGGGCGAGGGCGGACAACTGGTGCAGACACGGAAAGAGATTGTAGTATGGCGAAGAAACTACCTTCCAGGCCCAATCTTGATCAGCTCAAGCATCAGGCCAAAGACCTTCTCAAAGAATACAAAGCAGCAAATGCGGAGGCGCTAGCGCGCATTCGCCAGCATCTGCCGCGCCTCGCGGAAGCTTCCGACGTGGAGATGGCGGCGGCGCGTTTTGTGTTGCAGGATGCGCAGCACGTTATCGCCTGCGAGTTGGATTTTGTTAACTGGGACAGCCTGACGGCAGTGGTCACAACGCCATTTGAATCGATTGGAAAACTGACCGACCGCGAGATTCAGATGCTGTTGCGCATGGTGGACCAGAAGGACCTGGTCGCCGCGCTGATTGGGTCTAGTGATGCTTTAAACGAGAAAATGCTAGGCAATATGTCCGCGCGAGTGCGCACTTTTATCGAGGAGGAGATGGGTTTTCTCGGTCATCTGGAGCAGGAAGAGATCGACGCGGCGCAGTTGCGGATTATCACTTATCTGGCCTGGCTGTCCGATCAGGGGCACATAACCTGGCCGACCGCTGCGCTGCTCAAAAAGAAAGCCGCCTCGGCCAAGCGGTCGCGTATGCCCAAGCAATATCTGGATGCCAAAGAAAAAGCGCAGCAGACGGCGCAGAAAAAACTGGCCGAGTTGAGCTTCGAGGAGATCGATGAACTTTTCACGACTATGGCCGAGATCGCGCGCCGCGAGGGTATTCTGGCGCTGGAGGAGTCCGGCGGCAAAGCGGCCGATCCCTTTTTGCAACGGGCGATCCTTCTAGCGGTGGACGGTACTCAGCCGGAGTTGATCAAAGATATGCTCGATAAGTGGCAGGCGTCGCTATTGCGCGAACAGGAGGTCAAATACCGCAAGGTCATCGAAGGCTTGCGCGGCATCCAGGCCGGTGACAACCCGCGGATCGTCGAACACAAGCTTGCTATGATCTTCTGAGCGAAGAGTCAAAGCATATGCAAACCCCGTCGGACCGATTGCAGTTTGGCGGGGTTTTGTCGTTGGCTAAGCCGTGCCCAAATCGGCTGAGGAGATGGGATCACAGTGGGGCACGCCCGATATCAGGGCATTGTAAAAGCTCATCATCGGCTCATCGCAAGAGGGGTCGTAGGAGACTGGATCCATAGGATGTTCTTCGCGTTTAGGTGTCGGAGTTGGTGGTGAAACGCATGGCGCGAAAACGTCCGGCGAGGGCTTTGGTGCGCCATGCGACCTGGCTCGGCTCTTCGCCTTGCAGCGCGGCGGCTATACAGTCGGCGATGTCGCCCGCGTCTTCCGGGTCCATGCCCGTGCGGGTGAGCTCCTGCACGCCCATGCGCAATCCATGGCCGCCCAATTCGTCGGGTACGTCGGCGCCACCGGTGATAATGCCGCAGGACTCTAGACGGTCGGCTGCGGCGCTGCTTGTGCCAAATTCGTTTATCGCCAGAATCAGCGTGTGTGATTCGCTAAAGCCCAAATCGGCACCGAGCAGGCGGATGCCCCGGTCGCTCAGCGCTTGGCCCAGGGCTTTGGCGTTGGTGATAATGGCTGCGGCGTGTTCGCCGCCGTAGGTGCGCCACTCCCAAAAGGTTGCTGCTAGTGCGGGCAGGCGGCCGAGATGGTGGTTGCTGGCGATCAAGGGGGCGAGAGCGGGGCCGATCAGGGCGGCGCGTTCGCGTTCGTTCGTCAGGATCAGGCCGCCTTGCGGCCCGGCGAATGTTTTATGGGTGCTCGAGACGATGACGTCGGCGCCTTCGGCGAGCGGATTCTGGAAGCGGCCACCGGCGATAAGGCCGAGCACGTGGGCGGCGTCGTAGATAAGATGGGCGCCGGGGCTATGGCGGTCCAACGCTTGGCGCAGCGCCTCTACGGGCTGCGGGAAGAGGAAGATGCCCGAGCCGATAATGAGCATTTGCGGTTTGTGTTCGGCGATGAGGTCCACCGTCGCTTCGAGATCGATATTGGAGCGCATAGCGTCCCAGGGGATCGATAGGGAATTTAGATCGATCCGTAGATTCGATTGCGCGAGTTTGTGGGCGTAGCGATGGCCATTGTCGACTTCGAGGACCGTGTTGCCCGGTTGGCCCAAGCCGAAGGTGGCGGCCAGGCCGGCGACGTTGCCCGAGAGCGGGCGCAAGTCGATGTGGGCGGCACCGAAGAGTTCGCGTCCGAGTCGGTGTGCGTATTCTTCGATTTCCGCGATATAGCGATTGCCCTGATAGTGGCGGTCCTGTAGGTCGATACCGATGTAGTTGCCGTAACGCCGCTGTAGGTCTTCACTGATCAGGCCTTCGACTAGCGGGCTCGGGATATTCTCCGAGGCGATGAGGTTGAGGCTGTCCGCGCGGTAGGCGCGGTGTTGGGCGAGCAGAGATTCAAGCGGCTGTAACTCGTCGGGTAGCATGTGTTGCACTTTCTGTTTTAAGGCCGTTAGCGGTATGCCTTTATTTTTTCTTTGCGCGGCTTGTGCAGTTCTTCGACCGGGTTTCCGCGTGTCTGTTGCAGATCACGTCCGCTGGTGTTTGCAATGACTTTGAATCGATGATTATAGCGTTTATATGCGTTTATTCGTCCACTTTACGTATTTTAATGCTCATTTCTTGAAGACTATAAAAAGAGCAAGTTAGACGAGAAACTGGCCGATCCCCAGGCGTTCGCAGACCCGGTCGAACTCGCGCTGGGTGGTTTCGTCGAGCGGCAAGGCCGGCGTGGGGTCGCGGAAGCGCGGCGTGGCGATAACCCCCTGGCGGTAGAGGATCTCCTTGTGCACCAAGCCCCCGATGCGGATCACCGGCAGGATTTCTCGTTGCCAGGTTTGCTGCGCCGATTCTTGATCGCCGGCTTGCCATTGGTTCCAGGTTTTGACGAAGGCATGCGGCAGGCTCGGCCAGGGCATAGTGCCCTCGGAGCCGCGGCGCAGTTCTTCAATAAGATGGGTGCCGCTGGCTCCGCCCATTACCGTAACTAGTCCGGCACCGTGTGTGACGGCCTCGCCTACCTTGTGCGGCGCCGGTGCGCTTTCGACTTTGGCGTAGCGTAGTTGTTGGCTCTCTTCGGCGATCTGGCGCATCAATGGGCCGCCGATCGCGTCACCGGCTTCGAGCAGGAAAATGGGGATGTCGACCGCGTCGGAAATGGCTTTGAAATAAGCGCGATGTTGCTTTGCGGTGGCCCCGGTCGGCGGTAGGCTCATCACGGCATCGGCACCGAGGTCGGCGGCTTGGCGGCTGTATTCGACGGCGACGGTTGTTGCGGGCGATCCCGTAGTCATCACGACCGGCACCCGGCCTGCCGATCGCTCGATCACTATTTGTGCTACTTGCAGGCGTTCGGCTTCTGTGAGCTTGGGAATTTCCGTGGCATAGGCGATGCCAAAACCGTGCACGCCAGCTTCGATGCAATAATCGACGAGATTTTGCAGGCTGTCCTTGTCAATGCGGTCCTGCACGTCGAAGGGGGTGATCAAAATGGGAAATACGCCGCGCATGGGGTCGATTGGCATGGGTTTTTCTCCGCGAGAGATAGCATAAGATGGCTAGTTGGATATACTGGATCAAGGTAAAATGTCGCAGAATACCGGCGGTGGGCAGGGGTGTAGCACGAGATCGCAGTAGAAATAGGATTGATGGTAGGCAGAGTCGAGGCGGAGGCTTGCTGGGGATATGGTGTATAAATGCACAACAAAGGCCCCGGAAGCTAAACGGCGCTTCCAGGGCCTTCTTTTAATGGTGGGCGATCGCAGACTTGAACTGCGGACCTCCGGTATGTAAAACCGGATTAGTGATCAGTATTTACAATATGTTATATATCTGTAACACACAATGTAACGCACGGTGTTTCGATGCATTTATCGGGTGTCCGAATCAGATTAATCTAGAAGGGCAGTGCCCTTATTTTTCCGCTCCCACTATAGACTATGCCTGCATTTATGCTCACAAGCTTCGCGTTTTTGGGTCGTTTGTAGAAGGCACCGAATCTGTTTTCCAGACAACCGAACTTGTCTAAGGTCTTTTGATCTTTACCCTTTTTCGTGGTCTTCGTGCTTTCACAAGATTTCTGCATCAAGAAGGCTATGTGGAGGCTGAAATCCGACTACCTAAAGTCAAACAGCCACATACCACCATCTCTCCTCTCAATCCAAGTCAAATGAAAGCCATTCTGCATTCATTTGATACGAAGACCTACTTGGGGATGAGGAATTACACCATCGTCAGATTGTTTATGGATACGGGAATGAGATTGAGTGAATTGAGTCAACTACAGCTCAATGAAGTGAATCTTGAAGAGGGATTCGTATTGGTGCACGGAAAAGGGGCTAAAGATAGATACGTCCCGATTGGCAGGTCTACCATCAAATGTCTGTGGAATTACATCAAGAAACGGGCTGTAATTGATGTAAATACAAATCCTTATCTATTTCTAACCCGAAGAGGGACACCACTTTCGGCTCGAGGTGTTCAGATTGTCTTTCGGAGTTTGAAAAAGAAATTAAACCTTGATGGTCATAAATTATCACCACATCTTCTTCGGCACAGCTTTGCCTTGGCTTACATCGAAAATGGTGGTGATCCGTTTTCCCTACAACGAATACTGGGTCATACCGATCAAACCACCACCTCAAAGTATGTGAATATGGCTCGAACCAATGTGAAAACTCAACACAGCAAGTATTCGCCGGGGGAACGGTTGGGGTAAGGTCAACCTTCAACGGAGGAATAGTTATGACACAGCTATTTGGAATCTTGGTGATGGGCTTGGTGGTGGGTGTTGTTGGATGTGCCATCAATGTTGATAAGGGCGATGAACTGGCTCAACAGGGGCAGTATGAAGAGGCTATTAAGCTATATGCGTTGGTGAAATCAAATGATGTGGAGTATAGCAAAGCACAAGATGGGCGATTCATTCAGATCGACACGAACTTCGTAGGGGCGACACGATGAAAGTCTTCGTCACGACCCTCCTTCTTTTATTGGTGGTGTCCCATCTGGAAGGCCGGAGCGCGCCCTATCCGAACAGTTCGACGATCCTTGATGTGTCGTTCGACTTCTCTACCCACAAGAGTCTCTGCCCCGGGAGCGACAACTGGGCAATCACGTGGTCCAATGACAACCACCAGTACGCGACGTGGGGCGACGGCGGGGGCTTCGGAGGCTCGAACAGCGACGGCCGCGTGAGCCTCGGATACGCACGGATCGAAGGCAACTCCCCGGGCTACACGGGCTACAACGTCTGGGGCGGCTTCAGCGCTGAAAACACCGCCCAATTCGGGGGAAAGTCGTACGGGATCATCTCCATCGGTGGCATCCTCTATTCGTGGGTCAGCCCTGGCTCCGGCCTCACGAGCTATGACGAGGCCGCACTTTACCGCTCCACGAACAAGGGCGCCTCTTGGACGAAGGCCGGTTGGAAGTATGACAAGGCTGACGGCGTGATCATGCCCACGATTCTCAACTTTGGAAAGGACTATGCCGACGCGCGCGACAACTACGTCTACCACTACTTCATCAACATGAAGCGGTCGAGCGGGGGCCTCTCCGTGCACAAGCCCGGCGAGATCTTCCTCGTCCGCGTGGACAAGAACAGGATCTT
>DQLG01000477.1 GCA_015660315.1 Candidatus Latescibacterota bacterium | reverse complement strand
GGCGGCGGTGGAAGAGCAGGCGGCGACGACGATGAGTATGGCGCAGAATATCGGTCAGGCGGCGCAGGGGGTGCAGGGGGTGACAGCGAGTGTGGGTGAGGCGGCTTCGGCTTCGCGGTCCATCGCCGCGGAGATCGCGGGGGTCAACGAGGCCAGCCAGGATGTCAATCGGGCGGCGGCGGCGGTCAATACCCAGGCCGAGAAGTTGTCGAGTTTGGGTGCCAATCTAAAGCAGATGATCCAGCAATTCAGCCCCGACAAGCACAGTTGAACTAGACGCGTTTTGCGCCTAGCCCGACAACCACACGCTCGAACTCTACTTTACCGGCGTATGACTCCCGGTTATATTGCTTCAGAAACAGGAGCATAACCGTGACTGACTCTCCCTATCGCATCGCCCCGCCCGGCTTTACCGACGAACAGTGGGAGACCTTCGAACGCGATGGCATCCTCTTCTTTGAAGACGCCCTCGACGCCGATGCCATTGACGAACTTAGTGCTGCAATGGACCGCGTCTGCCAGCAGAGCCCCAAATATCAAGAGGGCCAGACCTTCGGCAGCGAGAATATCGTCGAGCGCGACCCCACCTTCGCCGCACTGATCGACCACCCCCGCCATGTCGGCTACGCCTACGATCTTTTCGGCGAGCTGCTCAAGCTGCACCAGAGCCAGTTTTTTGTCCGTCCGCCCGGCGGCGAGCGCTACAATATTTGGCACCCCGACGGGGCCCGCGCCGTACCCTACGCTACCTTCTCGCCCAACCTGCCCCTACAGATCAAAATTGGTTTCTGGCTGACCGACGTGCCAAAAGAGAAAATGGGCAATCTCGTTGTCTTGCCCGGCAGCCACCGCAAGCAATACGTCGATCAATACGATTCACACGAGCCGATTGACGGCGAACAAATCGTCTGTGTGCGCAAGGGCACGATGACGCTCATGCATTCGAGCATCTGGCATCGCGTTGAACCCAATGAGAGCGACGTGGTGCGCAAGAATATCTTCTACGCCTATTGCCCGGCCTGGGTCACGGCGGCCGATCGCGTATTGTCCGACCCCGAATGGCTCAAAACCCTCAACCGCGAGCAGCGCATTATCATGCGTTCGTATACACACGCCTACGCCAACGCCAAACCCCCCGCCTCCGAATTTCCACTCTTCCTCGAGCGCGAAACCGGCCTCGACCGCGACCCGGACGCCTATCGCGAAGACGTGCAACTTCACCGCCGCAAGCGCATGACTTGGGCTGAACGCAAACACGCCCTCGCCGCTACCCCAATTTCTTGATCCCCTTGCGGGCGAAACGCTCTAGATAAAAGCTCTTCAGCGTCACGTGTAGTTTTTCGAGCTCGAAGTCATCGGCATCAATGCGGAAAGGTCGGTGAACAAAAAGCGGCGGCATCCCTTAGAAGATCCTTTGCTACAGGAGGATTCCCTACGGCGACGGCAACAATAATCGCTCGCTAAAAAGCGTACGCGCCAAAGCTCGCAAATCGCGCTCGCCCACCGGACGAGCCTGCCCTATCGATATTAGCACCACTTCTACCGTTTCAGGGACCACCCGGTAGACGATGCGAAACCAACCGCCTTCCGGCCGCAGACAGCGATAGCCCTTTAGTTCGCCAGCCAATGGCCAACCCATTTCTTCCGGTTCGCCTTGCAGAGCAAGCAAATGTTGGGTCAATTGCTCGCTTAGCCGCCGATTGAGCACGCCGCGCACGACCTCTGCTGCTTGTGGTGCAAGCACAATGCGAGACATCATGGAGCCTGCCAAGTCTCGCCATCACCCGCCTCGATCTGACGGATGCCTTCACGCAAGGCCTCAGACAACGCCTGATCGCCCAGCACCTCCAGCGTTTCGGCGATGCCTTCGTAGAGCGCCCAAGGCATAAGCGCTAAAACGGGTTGACCGCGCCGCGTTATAGCGAGCGCACTAGCTTCGGGTTCAGCATTAAAAAGATCGGGCAACTGGTTCAGTTCTTTGCGAGCTTGTGCGATGGCCATGCTTTGCATCATATTTTCCTTTTTGTACTTAGTTAAGTACCTATTACTGTACAAAATCAACCTATTTCGATCACCCATTATTGTTACTAATTTTACCCCCTACGCCAGATATGGGGTAGAGGAATTGTTAAACTACTGTTTATTCGGCTTATTTTCCTTACTCAAAGATAAGACATAGATAAAGTACAATTAAATGTACTGAAAACCGTACTTACTTACAAATTAGAAAATCATCCTTTAATCGCCTGGAATCTATTCGTATTATGGCCTATTCACCTGCCTTTTTCGCCGTGCAATAGCCTATGCCGACAAACTTATTCAACGCTTTGATGCCGATCCGAGCGAGTTCCTTTTCAAATACACCGCCATCGGTCGCAACCTGAATTTAGACCCCACCCTTACGACCCAAGCAATGTGATTTGGCGAGCGTTTATGGGAATTAAACACAGCAGACGACAACGTCGAATGGACACATTCCTATTATTTAGCACACCACCCCGATGGCGAGCCTCACTTCGGCGATAAGACCGCCTTTGACACCGTAGTTGGTCATTCCTGGACATACAAATATAGAATCCTATCGCCGCATCTATCCGCCGGCCTATACGCAACGCATGGCCGTCAGCCCCTTTTACCGAGTTTCAGTGTTTGTCCCCATAGGCAACTGGCAACCAAAATCCGACAAGGTAGTATTACACCAGCGCCTTGGACATCTAACCTCGCTCGACGATTTGCGGCACTGTTTCCCCTATCAGATCTTGCGCCCACAATGCACCATCGAACACTTCTACACCTTCTACGAAATTTGATTTTGCAAAGTCCATGCCTCTAACTATCTTCCCGGTTATGACAGCGCTTATCCACCTCTTGATCGCTATAACACTGTTCTGTACGCCTTTAGCCGCCGCGCCGCGCATCGCCCTCGAACCCTGCCCGAGTGAGATCACCGTCAGCGGCGCCGAGTGCGGTACGCTCGAAGTATTCGAAGACCGTGCCGCCGGCACCGGCCGCACCATATCGCTCAATATCGCGGTAATACCCGCCCTCAGTCGCAGCCCGCAACCCGATCCGCTCTTCGCCTTCAACGGCGGCCCCGGCGGCGCTTCCACCGATCTGGCGCATATGGCCGACGGCCCCCTGCGCCGCATACGTCAAGAGCGCGATATCGTGCTCGTCGACCAGCGCGGCACGGGCGACTCAGGCCAACTCGCCTGCGCGTCGGACGAACCCGATAGCCTGCTCTTTTTTCCCGATGCCATCGACTGGGCCGTCGACCAACTCAAGAAATGCCTCGACGGCTATGAAGCCGATACCCGCCTCTACACCACACCGATCGCCATGGACGATATCGATGAGGTGCGCGAGGCACTCGGCTATGACAAGATCAACCTCTGGGGCGGTTCCTACGGTACGCGCGCCGCCCTCGTCTATATGCGCCGCCACCCCGAAAACACGCGCGCCGTCATCATCGACGGTCTCGCCCCGACCGACATGAAACTGCCGCTGCACATGGGCAACGACGGCCAGCGCGCGCTAGACATGATGTGGCAAGACTGCGCCGCCGACGCCAACTGCGCCGAGGCCTACGGTGATATCGGCGCCAAATTCGACTCGCTCAAGATCCGTCTGACCCGCAATGCAAAAGCCGACGACTCACGCGGCCTCGTGCATTTCAAGGACCCCCGCACAGGTGAAGACCGCAGCCTGCCCATCTATTGGGAAGGCGTCGCTGGACTCGTGCGCAACGCCCTCTACAAGACAGAACTCTCCGCCCTATTGCCCCTGATCATCGACCGCGCCTACCATGGGGATTTCAACCCCCTTATCGCCCTCGCCGAGCCGTGGGCGGATGTCGCGGAAAAAATGAGCCAGGGCATGTTCTACTCGGTCGTCTGCAGCGAAGACCTGCCCTTTATCAGCGCCGCCGAGCGCCGCGCCTCCGGCGACAACTTCGTCGGTACCTTTCCCATGGACCTGATGGCTCGCGTCTGCGATTTCTGGCCGCGCGGCGAATTGCCGAAAAATTACCACGACCCCGTCGCTACCCAGCATCCGGTATTGGTGCTTTCCGGCGACCTCGATCCAGTCACTCCGCCGTATTGGGGCGAGAATGTCAGCGGCCATCTCAAAAACTCGCGCCATATTATCGTGCCCGGCGTCGGCCACGGCACCAACTACGGCTGCGTCCCCAAACTGATGGCCCAGTTCATCGACGAAGCGGACGCGACCGGACTCGACGCGGCCTGCGTCGATAAATTACAGCGGCCATCCTTTTTTACGACCGCACTCGGACCAGAGGCGCAATGATTCGCGTCAAAGACCTACGCAAGCACTTCGGTGCAGTCCCAGCCGTCGACGGGATCAGTTTCGAGGCACCCGACGGCCAGGTCACCGGCCTACTAGGCCCCAATGGCGCCGGCAAAACCACCACCTTGCGCATGCTCTACGGTCTGATGAGCCCCGACGCCGGCCATATCGAAGTAGACGGCAGCCAAGTCGCCGCCGACCCACAAGCCGCCCAGGCCAAGATGGGCATCCTGCCCGACTCGCGCGGGCTCTATCCGCGCCTGACCCCACGCGAGCACCTGCGCTATTTCGGCCAACTGCATCAACTCGACGGGCCGACACTCGATGCGCGCATCGACGAGTTAGTACAGCTGCTCGACATGGGCTCCATCGTCGACCGCCGTGCCGAAGGTTTTTCCCAGGGCGAACGCGTGAAAACCGCGCTCGGCCGCGCACTAGTGCACGACCCGGCCAACGTGATTCTCGACGAACCGACCAACGGCCTCGACGTGATGGGCACCCGCGCGATGCGCAGCCTCATCCGCCGCATGCGCGAAGAAGGCAAGTGCGTACTCTTCTCCAGCCATATCATGCAGGAGGTCTCGGCGCTCTGCGACCGGATCATTATTATCTCCACCGGCCGCATCGTCGCCGCCGGCACTCCTGACGAGTTGCGCGAGCAATCCGGCCAGGCCAATCTCGAAGACGCCTTCGTCGTGCTCACCGGTCTCGACGAGGTCGCACCATGAACCAGGTCCTCGCCGTACTGCGCAAAGAACTGCTCGACGGCCTGCGCGACAGGCGCTCGGTGGTCTCGGCGCTGCTCTTCCCGTTACTCGCGCCGATGATGGTCACCTTCATGCTCAATATCCAGGCAGAGCGCAAACGCGAATCCATGGACATGGAGATCCCCATCGTCAACGCCGTGCGGGCC
Source organism: Candidatus Latescibacterota bacterium (assembly GCA_015660315.1). GTDB lineage: Bacteria > Latescibacterota > UBA2968 > UBA8231 > UBA8231. Next base: position 2,911 of record DQLG01000477.1, on the reverse strand, counting down.
CCCGACCTGGTCAACTGGATCGAGCGCAGCGGCTTCACCGTCGTCGACGGCCCCGAAAACCCCGAAGAGGCCGTGCGCGAAGGTGAGCTAGATTTTGTCTTCGTCGTGCCCGAGGATTTCGCCGAAGATTTCGCCGAGGGCAAGACCGCCGAGATCGAACTGGTGCACGACGGGACAAAAAAAGACGCCAGCGCTTCCATCGGCCGGGCGCGCGGCCTGATCCAAAGCTACAGCCGCAACCTCGGCACGCTGCGCCTGATCGCCCGCGGCGTCAGCCCGCAAATCGCCCTACCGGTGAAAATCGAGGACGTCGACGCGGCCAGCGCCCGCGAGAAGGCCGCGCACTTTATGTCCTTCATCTTGGTCTACGTCATCATGGCCGCTTTTATGGCCGGCATGAACCTCGCCATCGACTCCACCGCCGGCGAACGCGAACGCTCGTCTTTTGAACCGCTATTAGTCAACCCGGTAACCCGCCTCGCATTGGCGCTCGGCAAGTGGCTGGCCGCCGTGGTTTTTTCGGCTACCGGCATTGCCCTGACCTTGGGCAGCTTGGTCTTCGCCCTGCAACAAGCCTCACTGCAAGAGTTGGGCATCAACCTAACGTTCAGCGTTCCGGTGATCGCCGGCGTGCTATTCACCGCCCTACCTTTGGCCTTCTTCGCCTCGGGTATGCAGATGCTCGTCTCGAGCTTCGCCCGTTCGTTCAAAGAGGCCCAGACCTACGTCTCACTGCTCATCGTCATACCGATCATCCCCACGGTTTTTGTTATCCTCTATTCGCTCAACAACGAATGGTGGATGGCCCCCATCCCCGTCTTGAGCCAACAGCTACTGCTCACTGAAATTCTCGGCGGCGAACCCGGGCCGATTATTTCTTACTTTGTTTCCGGTCTTTCGTCGTTCGCGCTCGGTCTGCTTTCCGTCTGGGTTACCGCCCGGCTCTTTGCCCGTGAAAAGATTATCTTCGGACGTTAGGTCGCTTGTAGACGGTCTGGTTGTAGGGTATTTTATGGGTGGGGCGGGGCAAAAATTCTGGCGAGGTTGGGTCGGGGGAGTGGTCGTAAAGACGACCCGAGGAGCGATGGCCCGGGGAAACTTAATAAAACACCCTACACCGCCCACCCCGAAGCCCATCCACTGGCCCTCCCTGCACCCACTCTTTATCTTGACTCTTATATTCAACTAGGAACACCGTTCCATGCCCGAAACTAAATTCATCCGCCCCTTCCCCGCGCTCACTCCCGCCCAGCGCTACCACCTCGAAGTCTACGGTTATGTCGTTATCGAAAATACGCTTAGCGCCGACGAAACCGGCCGCCTGCACGAGGCTATGCAACGCCTCAAACGCGACCTCTTAGCCAACGACGATCCGAGCAAAGTCGGTGTCCACAACTGCCGCCTCTCCGCCAATAAACCGCACTACCTGCACTTCGCACATATCCTCGAAACCAACCCTGCTATTTTCGACTACCTTACCCATCCGCGCCTGGTCGGCATGGCCGAGGAACTAGTCGGCGGCACTGTCCGCCTAGAAGAATCCGAAGCCGTCATTAATTCGCGCGATCCCGAAACTGACTGCTCCACCCCAGCGCGCTTCGGCTTCCACACCGGCACTGCACCCGATGTGGGTAGCTACACCGAAAACGGCCTCTACCACTGCACTTTCGTCAAAACGCTAAGCAACCTCACCGAACTCGGCCCCGACGACGGCGGCACCGTAGTCGTCGCCGGCAGCCATAAGGTCAAGGGCGATCGCGAGGCAATTCTCGCCGCCGCCTACGAAGATCGCACGTTGATCCACCAGGTTGTCGCCCCTGCCGGCTCGACCCTTCTTTTCGGCGAGGCGCTAATCCACGCCACCGGCCAGATCCGTTCCGACCGCGAGCGGGTCATCGTTATCGGCGGCTATACGCCGACGATGTTCCAAGCTTGGAACGACCAGGAGCCGAGCGCGGAATTTATCGCAGCGACACCCGAACACCTCAAGCCATTGATCTCCGGCAGCGACAAGTGGAGTTGGCAACAGCGTCGCCGCAGCCTCGATACGCCGGCGGCCCGATGATTTTTTTCGAATACCAATACGGCCTATTTTCACTCAGCGAGGAGACTCAATGACTGACCTGTGTAGCCACTGGCTAGTCGGCGGCAGCGGACTAGCCCACAGCGGTCTGCACAACGCGGTCGGCAGCGGCCTCTACACCGCCACCACACTCGACGATCCCTTCACCCGCCTTGGTCACAGCCAACTCACGCCTTTCTTTGTTTTGCGCCAAGCCCAACGGCTGGCCATCGGCGCCAACCACGGCCTATGGGAATGGCGACGCGACGAGGCGCGCTACGTGCAACTGCACGACGAGACTCTCACCGAAGTATTGGGCCTGGCCGCCGTGCCCGGCGATCCAGGACTGGTTATCGCGTGTTCCTATGGCATCGCCACCGCATACCGCGACGAACTAGGCGCCGCACGCTGGACCTTCCATTCTGACTCGCCGGTACCCGACGAACGCTTCGCCAACGCCCTGTATATCGACCCCGCCCATCCCGATCAATGGCTGGTCGGCACCGAAGCCGGCGTGTTCATTTATTTAGCGACAGACCACCAGTGGCAAACCAGCGACCTTAACTGCACCCCCGTCCGCGCCTTGTGCTCCGCGCGCGGGCGCTTATGGGCCGGCACCGACGACCGAGGCATTCTCCACAGCGAGGATGGGCTGCATTGGACACAGGCCGGCGGCCCTGTCGAAGGCGCCGTTTACGCCCTGCACGACACAGGCACTTCACTACTTGCCGCCACGCAATACGGCATTGTCACCGGCGACGGCGACGGCTCCTGGACACAGACCGGCCCTCGGCTATCGACCACCAGCATCACCAGCACCCCGCGCACGCCCGGCACTTGGGCCGCGGG
>DQLG01000276.1 GCA_015660315.1 Candidatus Latescibacterota bacterium | reverse complement strand
TGTACAGTTGCCAGGCGGTGTTTTCTTTTACGGCGATTGTTGCGCTAGAGAGCGTTTTCATGGGATGCATCCTTGATGCGCGTGCCGGGTGGGGAGTACTCCTGACACCAGTGGTGGGGCCGAGTAGAGCAAAAGCTCTCTTGCTCTATTCGGCTATTCAGCGAATTTTCTTGCGCTCTTTCTCTAAAGATAGCGACGCGAATTTGTGGTGGCGATGATCTGGATCACGTCGATGAGCATTGTCTGTATATAGATGAGCAAAGTTTATACCAAGCTCCTGGGGTTTTGTGCAATTTTGGGAAAGGTCGAATAAAAATAGAGAGATAGGAGATATATTGGTTTGACGCGTGGGGGGGAGGCGATGGGAAAAATTGTCGCCATTTAACTGAAAATCGAGCCGCTAACCGAGCACGTCGCAGCCTTCTAAGCACACGGGTGTGGTCAAAACGAATGGTTGATGCGCTCTAAGGTCTTGCGGAGGATTGCTACTATCGCGGCTAAATTGCTGACGTAGCTCAGTATTGACCGTGCAAATAACGCACAACGCTATCTTCGCTATTGCGGCCGATGATCTCGGTGGCGAGGGTGCGGATTTCTTCGCTGGCGTTGGCGGTGGCAATGGCGCGGGGCGCGAGGCGAAACATCTCCACATCGTTGTCGCTATCGCCGAACACCGTCAGGCCATCGATGGCATAACCACCTTGTGCGAGCAATTGGCGGATGCCCCGGTCTTTGGTGGCTTGCGCATCGCCAATCGTCAACCAAGTATCGCCGACATCCGAATAGCTATTGCCGAAGAGATAGATCTGCAATTGACCCGGAAAACAGTTTTCGAGACTCGCGCGGACGTCTTGCAGTAGCGTGCGCCGATGATCGATTACGGTAAAACACAGGACCGGGTCGGCTAGCGCTAGACGCAAGTCTTCTATTTGTTCCAGTCGGTTGTCGTCGGCGCCGAGCCGATCGTCGAGATACCACTGCATGCCCGCGTTTTCAATGGCATGATAATAGAGATGATCGCTATCCGGGTCACAGGTGGAAATAAAGGGCAGCAGTCCGTTGCTGCGGATCTGGTCGAAGACTAGTTCGGCGGTTTCGGGCGAGATGGCCTGGATGCTCTGGTGGCGACCGCTGTGCAGATCGGAAAGCAGGGCGCCGTTCAAATTAACCACCGGCAGGCTGAGTTGTAGGCCCTGTAATAGTTGGCGTATCGAAACCACACTGCGGGCGGTGGCTACAGTAAAGTGCATCCCGTCGGCGATCAGGCGGTTGAGCCCGTCGCGGCTGTAGTCCGAAAGCGTGCCGTCGGGTCTGAGCAGGGTACCGTCCAAATCGGATATGTAAAGCGGGATCGACATGGTGACCTAATGGTTTGTGGGAGCGGATAATTTCTGGCTTCTTTCACCTGCACACAAGCTCTTCGTTGTGCCTGCCGGTGCGCAGCAAGTAGCACCTCGGTGCAGTCTGGGCCGGTGTGGAATACGGCACGGCGGCGTTTCGCGCTCTGGATTGCAGAGCACTTGCTGTAGTCGGCAGCTAATCTTGCAGGCAGCGTTCGAGCAGCGCTAAAGCGGCGGCGGTGAAGGCGAGCATATTCTCGTAGCGGTCTTGGCGTCCGGTAGCGGTGACGATGGCCAGCTCTTTCGGCCCCGAGACACCCAGAGCAGAATGACCGGCTGGGTCGCCGTAGCGATTGCCGGTCGGGCCGGCGGCGCCCGTCTCGCCGATGCCCCAGTCGGCGTCGAGACGCGCTCTGACCGCGCGCGCCAGAGCCAGAGCGTGGCCTTGTGTTGCCGCGCGGTTGGCTTCCATATCGGCGGCCGGGATATCGATGAGGATGCGTTTGGCGTCGCTGGTGTAGACGGTGCCGCCGCCTTTGAAATAGGCTGAGGCGCCGGGCACGGCCAAAAGTGCGGCCGAGATTAGGCCGCCGGCAGACGATTCGGCGACGGCGATGGTTTCGCCGCGTGCTTTGAGCAGGGCGCCTACTTTCTCTGCCATGGTGCCGATATCGGACATGGGTTTTCCTTTCGCTGAGGATCGCTCAGCCGTAGGCTCCGTGCGGCAGAAAACCCAGCAAGCGACGGCGTCTTTCATCGGCATCGCGATAGACGTGTGCGGGCATCTGGTAGTTCATAAAAGGGGTATACTTATGGCCGATGATGCGGCGGGCGTAGGTGATCTGGGTCATATAGCGGGTGCGTTCGCTTTGGTTGGGACCTCCGCGATGCCAGACTTGGTTGTTGAAGATGAACACCGAGCCAGCCGGCCCGAGCCCGGAGACGACCTGGTCCTCGTAGGGGGTGCCCTCGATGGGGTTGGAGGGCTCGGCGCCAAACAGGTGCGAGCCGGGAATGGCTTGCGTGGGTCCCTGTGCGATCTCGTCGACGTCGGTCAGCATATAGTTACAGGTAAAGAACAATACGGGCAGGCGAATATTCTTCGGTGGCTCACCTTCGGTGACGAGCAAGTGCGGTGGATCGTCTTGATGCCAGGTGCTGATGCCGCCGCCAGGTGGAGAGCGAAAGCTGTTGTTGTGGATGACGTGGCAGGGCGAGTCGATCAGCGCTTCGGCTAGGGAGACGATCGGTTCGAGGTCAAAGAGACTCAAGTTGGCGGCGCTTTGTTCGAACATCCGATGTTGTAATTCGATGACCCCTCCCGCGTCCGGTGGGTTGGCTTGTAGCGCGCGGTCGAGGTCGGCGCGCAGATGGTTGCTCAGCGAGGGCGGCAACACGTTTTTGATAAAGAGAAAACCGTCGCGGTGGAAGAGCTCGACCCACTGTTTGATCTGCTCGGGGTCGGGGGGCGTGTTGGCGAGATATTGCTTGGCGGTCATACGCAGTACTCCTATGGTCGGTTGGGGCCGACAGCAAATTAGGAGCAGACACTGCGCAGGGCAAATAAAAATCGGCAAGCAATATCTCGCCAACTGGAGGATCCAGCCGCGCGTAGAGGCGGATCTTAAGCCGGTCTCGGGGTCGAGATGGCCGAGGGCCGGCTTGGGCGTTGGGTGGTATACCAGGGCCTCCGCCGTTGATCGCCGGTGCGACATCGTGCGGTCTAGCGGGTCTTCTGCCGGTTTTTCAATGTTCTGTTTCTTTTCGCGCCACCCACCCCACCGCGACCACCGGCCCGGTAAATTCGGGCTCTTGGCAAAGGGGGCAGCGCACGGTGGTTAGCCCGCCGCAGCAATCGCGGCAAAAGAGTCGGCCGCAGCCGCCGATGTTTTCTTTGCAGAGAAATATCGTCGTTGCGTCGTTTTTGGTCTTACAATGCGGACAGGTCGGGTAAGCTTCCATTATATATTATCCACGGTTGTCGAGCATGTCTTCTGGAGAAATGTATGATAGAAGTGGAAAGTCTGCGCAAACAATATCAACTACTGGGGCGCCGCCTGCGATCTGCGTGGGACCGAACTAAAACAGCGGGTGCGCTAAACCTACGGCGCATCTTTTGGTCGCCGAGGAGGACCAGAGTGTTGTACGCGGTGCAGAGCGCGCTCGGGCACGCTCTGCTTCTGCCACGCTGCTTTTCGACATCGCTTGGCGGCTGGCTTGGCGGCTGGTGGTGGCCGATCGAGATCACGCCGGAGTGGATGCCGCTTTTGCGGAAGGTATTGCCCTCGGGTTGGGCGATGGACGCGATGCATCCGCTGATCAGCTTTGGTGAAGGGGCGGGCAATGGCCCATGTGCGGGCGATGTTGGCGGCGGCGCGCGCTGTCTTGGTACAAGGAAATACAGCAGATCGAGATTGAGGTTGATTGAGGCTTGAGCCTAGTATCTTGAGATTGAGGCTCAAACCCTTTATAATAAGTAAGCTTAAACAGTACAAACTATATAGATCGTTGTTCTCTTTGGTGGCGAAAACGAGGAGTAAAGTAGTGCGCATAGGACTAATTATCATTGCGGCAGCGCTGTCGACAACCCCCACGCAAGCCCAAGTCTCGTTGTGGCAGCTGGGCGGCGACGAACGGGTTTGGAGCGAAAACGACAGCAGCCAGGTCTTTGTCGATTTCGAGACTTTTCCCGGCGCGATCGCTCCGGCCTACTTTAACGGTGAGGAGAATATCTTCTCCAAGCTCAACTCTTGGTCTCCGTTCAAGTTTCCCACCGATCTAGGCTACGAAGATGGTTTAATCCCGCGGGTCTGGCGCGCGGCCAATGGTTTTTATTGGTTTACCGCCGGCTCGTTGACGACCGAGTGGGTCGACGGCGACAGTTCGTCCTATAGTCCGCCGGTGGCGCGTGGCATCAATTCGGAATGGTATACTTTTGATGTCGGGGTTCCGGTTCCAGCCGACGTCGTTGGTTTCTACACGCCGCCGCACGGTTTCCGCGCCGACGGCTCATTGCTCCAGGACGATATCTTCAAGTCCTTCGAGGTCTCGATCGCCGAGGAGTTCGATCCCGTACTCAACCAAGAGAATAACGACAACGACTATCACCGCCTAGAGACGCTGGTCTCCGACGTGCCGCTCAACTTCGACGCCAACGTACAACTCGAATTTCCCAAGCAGTATGTGCGCTTTATCCGTCTGCAGCGCAAAACCTCGATCGACGACAAGACCTTCGCTTCGGGCCAGGCCAATGTGCAGCAGGGCACCATCGGCGAATTCGAGCTGAAGGGCCAGGGCGTGCCCAAGCGCGTATTCTACATCTCCAAGATTATCGACCTGGGCAGTACGGTGAATTTTGGCCGGCTATTCTGGGCCGCGACGCCGATGCGGATGGTCAATGGGGTGCCGATGGAGGTCGACGACGCGCAGGCCAAGCTCAAGATCGAGGTGCGCTCCGGCCGCGATGGCGAACCGAATGTCTATCACGAATTCACCGATACCGGCGCCGAACGTCCCGTCGACCGCAAGCGTTTTGAAACCGAGCTCAAGCAGCCCGATCGCTCCACCGGTGGCCGGATACAGGAGGGCAAACCTGGTCTCAGGGCCTCGATCGTCTACGACCAGGACAATTGGGCCTTTTGGTCTTTCCCCGTCGTAGAGTCGGGGCAGCTCGCCCCATTGGAACGCGGCAGCCATATCCAGGTGCGGGTTATCCTCGAGAGCGAGTCCTTCTTTGATTTCGTACGGCTCGATTCGCTATGGATCGAAATGTCACCGCCTTTGGCGCAGCAAGTCTTGGGCGAGGTCGCCCGTCTAGACCAGCCGGTGCCAGATCGTGGTTTGGCCGAAGTGTCCTTGGGGGAAATGACGGACTTCACGTATGATCTGCGCGCCGAGTTCAATGCTTCGAGCCAACGGGGTTTTGACTCGATTAAGATTCGCACCGGCAGTCGGCCGCGTTTCACACGGTTGGAGATGGGCGAGCCACTCGCGGCTGTAGAACCGGCCGAAGTGATCGAGGGCGCCAACCAACTGGAGGTGCGCCTGCCGCAGCGCGTTTCGCGGAACCGCAACGAGCCGGTGCGGCTGGTTTTTGGCACGGAGGTTTTTGTTTTCGCCAATACGTTCACCGGCGAGGTCTTCGACACGGTGGGAGAGAATTTGCCACAACAGGTCGAAGCCGGCGACGCCAGCGACGAGGTCGCTACCAACAACCTGCGGGTGTTGGGCGCTTCGAGCAAAGCCGAGAAGATCATAGAGGAGCTGGTTTTTTCAACCGGCGTCATGACGCCCAACGGCGATGGCGTGCACGACCGGTTGGCGGTTAGTTATACCTTGTACCGCTTGCCCGCGCCGGTGCCGGTGGTGTTAAACATCTATGACCTGCAAGGGGTCCGACTCGCTCGTCATGCGCTCGGGGTACAGAGCGCGGGGACCCAGACGGTGGAATGGGACGGCCGCGACGATAGCGGCCAGGTGATGGCGCCGGGCCTGTATTTGGTGGAAATCGCCCTTGAATCTGAATTCAGGACGTTCCGTCACTTGCAGCCATTGGGCGTGGCTTACTAAGCGGTCTTTCGCATCGGATACTCGCTTTCAACCCCAGTCGTTGATGACGTTTTAGCTCGCTTCTCGAGTTGGTCGTAATCTGTCCTATATTTGGATGCCCCGCTTTTTATGTATAACTTGGTCATAGTTATGGTTTTTTTAGACTTAAAAAAATACAGGTTCGCCGTATGAAAGTTCTCATAGCTGAAGACTCCAACGCGATGCGCGGTATCGTCCGCGAAATGATGCGTAGGCTTGGTTATAAGAAATTGTCGAGGCCGAAGACGGCCTACAGGCTTGGGAGCAATTGCGTCAAGGCCCTTTCGACCTATTGCTTACCGATTGGAATATGCCCCGAATGTCGGGTCTCGAACTCTTGCAGAAGGTGCGTGAATCACCTGATTTGGCCGCAATACCGGTGGTTATGTTGACGACGCGTAACAACAAAGAGGATATTGTCAGCGCGATGAAAGCGGGGATCAATAATTATGTGACCAAACCCTGCAAGCCGATCCAGTTAAAAGAAAAAATCGACAAAGCGCTGATTCATGCGAAAAAAAAGAACCAACAACCGGTGGCCACGCAGCGCGACCCCGAAGAGCTGATCAAGGGCAGCCGCAAACACCATTCGTCAGAATTCGGCCCCTATGTTCTGTGTTACGAGGCGCCCGTCGACGTCGAGGAAACTGGTTCAGCGGGGGGAAGAGAGCCTGCAGCATACGTATGAGGTGATCGCCGATGCCGTTGAACTGCTGAACGAGGAATTCCCGGGTCTGGAACTAGGCTACGATATCGAGGACGACAGCCGGAAGTTTACGCAGCGGGTAAAATCGACGACAGAACCGGTCCGGGCCCTGATGATCTCGGCGCGTCGCCCCGAAGGTTTTTCGCTGGCCCGGCTGACCGGCTTCAAAAATTCCAATCACATTCCGGTGTATCTGGTCTGCGAGTCGATCGCCGGACTGCCTGCCGCACAGCGCGCGGCCGCTTCCAATGTGCAGATCAAATTGATCGAACGCCGGGATTTCGCAACACGTCATATCGGCGCTTTACTGCGCGAACATATGATACCCGAACTCGAGGTCCGACCCAGCGGCCTGCAATTCCGCGAGTTGGTCAAGGGCTCAAACCAAAAACCGGCCAAAGGGTCCTTGGTCACCGTGCACTATACCGGGATGCTCGACGATGGCTCGATCTTCGACAGTTCGTATTCGCGGCAACAGCCCTTTGAATTTGAGTTGGGCAGTGGACTGATTATCGACGGTTGGGACGAGGGGGTGGCCTTGATGCACGAGGGTGGCAAGGCGCAATTGGTCATTCCCCCGGCACTGGCCTATGGCGCCAAGGGCGACGGCGACGTGATTCCGCCCAACGCCACTTTGATCTTCAATGTGGAATTGATGGGTATAAAGAATCCGACGCGGGCAAAGAAAAAAAAGGTCGAAGAGGATCAAAAAGGAAAGCAGGAATAGCTGCGCACGACGGATATTTTCTTATAAAAGGCCGCTGCCCGGGTGCGAGTGCAGTGGCTTTTTATATTCGAGCATGAAAAGAGCAGCAAGTCCATGAAAAAAATGAAGTTGTCGCAAATATTGCCGATCTATAGCATATAGGCGGAAAACAGCAAAAAAGCGAGAAAAACAGCAAAAAACGCTACTTACATACTTATAACCTGATAGGAAGCGGAAGGATCTCATTCTCCCCATGTGGTCTAATATTACTCTGTCCAAAAAGCTGGTATTGCTCTTCTAAGCATTTGGTATGATTCCCATGGCCTTGGTGGCCTATATGGGTATCAGCTCTACCCAAAAGCTGACGCTCAGAGAATCGGAACGCTTCGAATTAGCGGCGGTCAATATCGCCGAAAAAATCGATCTGAATCTTGCCGAGCGCTACGGCGATGTGCAGGCTTTCAGCCTTAATTACGTCATCTTCGACCGCGATCCCTGGTATACTCCCGGCGAGGCGAATCCCATCGTCCGCGCGATGGACCAGTATGTCGCCACCTATGGCATCTATTATCTAACGATTCTCGTCGATCTCGAAGGCCGGGTCATCGCTGCCAATTCGCGCGATGCCGGGGGGCAGTCGATCGACACGCGCTCCATTTACGAGCAAAATTATCGCGACACTCCGTGGTTCCAGGCGGTCTCCCGAGGCCGCTTCACTACGCGAATGCCCTACACTGCACCGGGCAATGATCGCGCCGACGGCACCTATATCGAAGACCTGCATATTGACGCCGACGTCAAGCGGGCTTATCCCGGCAACGACGGATTGACGCTTGGGTTTTCGGCGGTCGTTCGCGACGAGCAGGGCGAGGTTATCGCCTACTGGAGCAATCGCACAAAATTTGCTTTGGTCGAAGATATTTTTTGTACAGCCTACCACAACTTTGAAATTTCGAACCTCAACGGCGCCGAGCTCACTTTGCTCGACGGCGCAGGTCGGGTTATCGTCGACTACGATCCGACGCGTTCTGGCAGCGCTCAGGTCGTGCACGACTTCGGGGTGTTACAAAACGTGAACTTGGCGACCGAGGGTACCGAGATCGCGGTAAAGGCGGTGGCCGGCCAACGCGGCAATGGCTGGGAGATGCATGCGCGCAAGAAAGTCGTGCAGGCGGCCGGTTATGCGCATCTATTAGGTAACCCGCTCTACCCGGGCATGAACTGGTCAGTGCTGGTGCGTATTCCGCAGGATGAGGCACTCGCTAGCGTCGAGGGGTTGCGCAACAATATCCTGTTGGTGGGCCTGCTTTGCATTGCGGTGACGATTGCCCTTGGGCTCTTTATCGGTCGTCATATGGCTCGGCCCTTGATCGGCATGTCCCGCGTTGCCGAGGGCATCGCCGTAGGTGATGTCAACCAACAAATCGATTACCGCGGCAACGACGAGATTGGTCGTTTGGCCGCATCTTTTAGAGCGTTGGTCGTTTATATCAAAGGCATTTCTGCCGCCGCCGACCAGCTCGCGCAAGGCAACCTGACCATCGCCATCGAACCGCGCTCGGACCAGGACGTGCTCTCTTACTCCTTCCAGCACATGGCCGATAACTTGCGCATGCTCTTCGTGCGACTCAACGCGCAAGCTGACGACCTGGCCAACACCTCAGCAACATTGTCGGCGGTCTCCGAAGAGGTGGCCGACAATATCGGCACCGTCTCGCAAAACGCGCATACTGTCTCGGCTGCCGCCGAGCAGATGTCGGCCAATATGAACACCGTTTCGGCTTCGGCCGAGCAATCCACCGGCAGCATCCACACCGTCGCCACTTCCACCGAGCAGATGAGTGCCACCGTGGCCGAGATCGCCAAAAATGCCCAGCAGGCGCGCGACGTGACGGGCTCGGCGGTGACCACAGTCGATGGGGCGGTCAAGCAGATCGGCGTGTTGGGTCAATCCGCCCAGGAGATTGGCAAAGTCATTGAGGTGATCGTCGAGATCGCCGAGCAGACCAAGCTCTTGGCATTAAACGCGACGATCGAGGCGGCGAGTGCGGGCGAGGCGGGCAAGGGCTTTGCGGTGGTCGCTGGCGAGGTCAAGAGCTCGCCAGCCAGACCAATGAGGCGACGTCTGATATCCGCGGTAGAATCGAGTCGATTCAGGAATCGATGGGCGGTACAGTCGAACAGATCGGCCAGATCCAGCAGGTGATCCAGACGGTCAATGAGTTGGTGACGCATATCGCGGCGGCAGTGGAGCAGCAGGCGATGACGACGCGCAGCATGGCGCAAAATATCGGTCAGGCGGCGCAGGGGGTGGAGGGGGTAACGGCGAGCGTGGCTGAGGCGGCGGCGGTTTCGCGGTCTATCGCGGCTGAGATCGCGGGGGTCAACGCTGCGAGCCAGGACGTAAACCAGGCGGTTGCGGCGGTCAATACACAGGCCGAGGAGCTATCGAGTCTGGGCGCCGCCTTGAAAGAGATGGTCGAGCAATTTAACCTCAACGGGCAGCTCCCCGAGCGTTAGTACCATGACCGATTACGACGATCATATCCTACAGGCCTTTATCGAGGAATCGCAAGAACATCTCGACGGCATCGAAAATGACCTGCTGCGGATCGAGGCAGCGGGCGCCGAAATTGATGACGACCTGGTCAACGAAGTCTTTCGTGCGGTCCACTCGATCAAGGGTGGCTCGAGTTTTCTCGGTTTAGAGAATATCACCGAGCTGGCCCACGCCATGGAGAGCGTGCTCAATATGGTGCGCAACCGCCAGCTGGTGCTGGACGGGACAGGAACCAGCGTATTGCT
>DQLG01000584.1 GCA_015660315.1 Candidatus Latescibacterota bacterium | reverse complement strand
TATTGTGCGTATGGCTATGCCGATGCCCTTGATAATGCTGGCTAGGTCGTATTGGACGTGGCCAGCGACCTCGAAGCCCTCAACCTCTACAAACGCCGTGCAGAACGCATCAATGTTATCGTATTGGACTTGGGTCTTGCCCGAAATCTGAAGCGACGAGATCCCACCTCAGTTGCAGGCCATTAACTCCGAGGTCAAGGTCATTGTCTACTCGGGTTACGATATCCAGGAAGGTACATTCGAAGAGGTCGAAGTTATGCTCAAAAAACCAGTGCCTGCCGAGGCACTAGTCCACCTATATCTTGGATGAACCGACCACCGGCCTACACCTGGCCGATATCCAAAAACTACTCGACTGCCTCAAGCGTCTGGTCGACGCCGGCCATACCGTCGTCGTCATCGGACAGTAACTCGACGTCATAAAATCTGCCAATTACATTGGTCGACCTCGGGCCGGAGAGTGGCCATAAAGGCGGAGAAATAATGGCCCAGGGCACCCCCGAAGAGATCTGCGAAGAATCCGACTAGCACCCCGGCCTATTTTTGCAACAACATATACACTAGGATATTATTTGATGACTCCGCTGAAAATATACACTGCCGATGTCTCTTTTTACGAAGGGTATATTGCAAACTTGGCCACAGAGGCCGAAGCGGGTTTCGCCCCGGCCATTGACAGAATCATCGCCCACACGCCCCGCTTCCAGATCTCCAAACCCAAGCAAGTCCCCGCCGCGCAACCCGATGCCGACGACGCGCGTTGGGTCTACGCCCGCGAGCACGGTTTCGACGACTGGCCTTCCTTCGTTGAGCAGCTTGAAAAAATCAACAGCGGCGAAGTCGAAGAACCTTTTATCACCTTTATCCACGCCTGTGAAGAGGGTAACACGCAGCAAGTATGGCAAAGCCTCGACCGGCACCCCGACCTCGTCGCTTATAATTGTTCCACGCACAAAACACCATTACACAGCACCGCGACGCTCGAAGTCGCCCGCATACTCATCCAAGCCGGCACCCCACTCACCACCGAAACCCCCTTGCCCGGCGGCACCGCCCTGGTCCATGCGCTGGTCTGGGGTTGGACCGATATCGCTGAGCTGATTGCCGAGCACGAACTGGCCCCAGCCAATTTGCGCGTCGCCGCCGGTTTGGGACGCATCGAACTGCTTAAGACGATGTTTGCCACCGACAGCTCGCTCAAGCAGCAAGCCCGTCAGGGCCGTGCCTTTTATCGCGGCAACTACGGCTGGTTCCCCTGGACGCCTACCGGCGGCGACCAGGAAATCCTCGACGAGGGCTTGATCTATGCGGCGTGCAATGGCCGCATAGAAGCAATGGATTTTTTATTTTCACAGGGTGCCGACCCCAATGGCAAGGCCTACGAAACCACCGCCCTCTTGCGCGCCAGCTGGAAAGGGCAGCGCCAAGCCGTCGACTGGCTCCTAGACCGCGGCGCGAATATCAACGCCATCGGCTGGCTCGGCGGCCACGCTCAAGGTGCCACTGCAATACATATCGCCGCCTCGCAGGGCGACCGCGAGCTCGTAGAACACCTGGTTGCACGCGGTGCCGATCTCACATTGCGCGACGTACTCTACGACGGCACCCCCGACGGATGGGCCAAGCAATACAAACACCGCGAATTGGCGCAATATCTCTGCGAGCAACACGCAGCCCGTAGTTGATGCGCCAAGCAACGACTATCCGGCGCTATGCCGCCCGCCACGCTCTACCACGCTAGCGAAGAAGGCGATAGCGCCCTTTTACACCACGCGTCAGCCGCACCGGCGAATCACTGGTTTAGGCCGGTCGGCAAACCCCATCGACACAACTACCTGCTAGCAGACGACTGCCCACATCTCTGTTTCTGGGCATTGCCCGGCTCCAATCCCGACACTGTCGAGCGCTTTCTCGGCACCACAACATTCATCTTGGTGCTTGCCGTTGAAAATATTTGGCTCGATCGCATCCGCCAAAATAGGCCCTACCTCTACGAAATGTGGCGGGCACAGACCGACCGATGCGGCGCAAGCGACGAGCACCGCACCACCCGCCAAATAACCGCCACGTTAAACCGCGACTTCGCCGAATACAGGGTTAGATACAAAGTGCAGTCATCGAAGAATACTACGATATCGCACAACGCGTCCTCGACGCCTGGCCGGGCTTGTTTCTCCCGCGCATAAAAACTGGCAAGACGCTCACTCTGTGCTCACCGCGACTACCACTTCGGCAATGTCTTCCGGCCCAACCCGCCGCTTGCCGAACTCCTCGCCATCCTCGACTGGGATTGCGAGGAGTTACTCTGAGCCGTGGAGAAACGAGATCAATCTGGCCGAGCGCCGCCAGGCACTGCAAGACAGCCCCGTGAAAGCCTCATCGATTTGCGGCGGCTTCGAAAGCCGCAATGGTTCATCCCGACCCCAAAGGCCGCCAGGCCTGTTCCGACACACTGAAACGCTTTATCGATATCACCGCCGAACTGGGGGCGACCGCAACGACGGCCTGCCGGATAGGTCTCCGTGGAAAACCCAACACCAGGTCGAGATCGAATTATTACAGCACGTGCTCAAAGAAATCGACTATGACGGCTATATGGCTTTCGGATGCGGGCTGAGCGACCAAGGTGAGATCGCGTTGCCGCGGTCCGTCGCCCATCTCAAACAGTGCCTAGACGTGGCGTAAAAATCGCCAACACCGTTTTCCCAAAGAGGTCAATCGATGAACATCGCCCTTGAACCCGAAGCCACGTCCGAAGACCGCAAAGTCCCCACCGACAGCCTGAGAGAATACAACAAGTCCCATACCGCGCCCGACGATCACGAACCGCTAAATATATTCGTGCGCGACGACGAAATAGCCTACAGCAGAGACGATACCGGCACTCGAAGCTTGTAAAGACAAAGAATAATCTTAAGTCATTACAACGCGCCGCCCCGTTTGATTTGCCTCATAACAGGCCAGTACTATCCGCAACGCGTTCAGCCCGTCCTCGACCGTGGCCAAGGGCGGGCGCCTACCGTGCAGAAACTCAGCCAATGGACTGGCCAACCCTGCAATCCGCTCGCCTTGCGCCTTCGGCGCGTCGACCTCGCTGACGATCCATTCGTCAGCCTCGCGAACATACCATTTCATACTCGGCGCATTCGGATCGAAGCGCTTATCGGCGCTCG
>DQLG01000435.1 GCA_015660315.1 Candidatus Latescibacterota bacterium | reverse complement strand
GTAGTGCTGGCGTGGTGGGACGGTTGGGATGGAGGGTATATCGCTCATTCTCGTGGCCCGTCCTTGGGCCACTCCGAGGGGGTAGACCCGATGTTGCTGTCCTGAAAATCGCCCTTACAATCCGCTATGGATATACCCTCCATCCCACCTCTGGCAGCACTGAATTTAATGGTGAAGATTAAGGATAAGTAGACATCGATAAGGTTGCTAATATCCTAAGTAGTGGAAAATCATCCATCGACAAAGGTCCAATTTTCAATAGAAGGTTCGTATATGCGCATTGTCACATATAATGTATACGGTTTACAGGGTTATCCGGCGCAAGAGGCTTCGCGGGCTATGGGGGAGTTGGGTAGTGAGGATCGCATTGATCACTTTGTGAAGGTTTTTGCCGAGTTGGACGCCGACATTATCGGGATAGAAGAAGGCGTGACGGCGCCGATGATGAAAAAGATCGCACAGAGGCTCGACTGCCATCTGGCGACCTTTGCTTCGCCGACGGCTTTTCCCGGGCATGTGCTCTCACGCTATCCGATTTTGCAGTCGCGGACCTTTAGCCATTTTGATCCGACGGTGGAACTTGTGCCCTTTAGCCGGACGGCGGGGGCGGCGTTGTTGGATATGGACGGGGAGCAGGTGTGGGTGGTGGTGATCCATTTGCATCCGGGGGATGTAGCAATGCGGGCGCGGGAGGCGGATTTGCTCAAGGAGCGTGTGGAAGAGTTAATGGCGGTGACGGAGCGGGCGCTCGTCGTGGGGGATTTTAACTGCGATGTTGAGGAATGTGTGCACGAGCATCTCAAGGGTTTGGGTTTTATCAATGCGATGGAAGAGGTCGGCGGCGGCGTGCAGTTGACGATAGATACGGTGGGGGTCAAGGATTGGCGGATCGATCATATTTACGCCAGCGCGGCGCTCGCGCCAAGTGTACAGCACGCGATGGTGGTGCGTGCTGCGGGCTTTCGTGACGACGGGCCGCAGGTGAAGGGGTTGTGGGTGCACTCGGACCACTTGCCGGTGGTGGCGGAGTTCGCGATCAAAGGAGTGTAGTATCGGGATGCGGTTTATAGCTGACGACCGCCGGACCTGGTCGGTCTATATCGCGCTGGTCGCCCTGCTGACCGTCGTGACATTCGGCAGTTTGGGAATCTTTTGCTCGATACCCATGAAGATGAGATCTTCCGCGACCATCTCAAAGCGGATGGTCTGGGTTATTTTTTAAGTCGGCGGCAAAGGAATTCAATTCCCCGGGTCGCCCGATCACGGAGATCGCCCGCTACCTAGGCTATCTGGCCTGGGGCAATGATCCGGGCGCGTGTTTGTTATTGGGCACGGCATCACACCAGGCGGCGGTTATGGTGTTGGCGGGCTTGGGGTATTTGCTCTACCGGCACCGGGGTTTGCTGGCCGACTGGGCGATATGGATCCCGCTTTCGTTGGCCCCGTTTATCATGATCTCAGAGCAGATCCACATCCACCTAGTGCACGGTCCTTCCCGCCATCTCTATATGGCCTCGGCCGGCTCTTTGCTGCTTTTGGCCTGGGGTTTGCAGAAGATCGGCCAAGCGCTAGTGCGCTAGTGCGCGACCGGGGGCTATGCCTTCTACGGCGTCGTGCTTTTGGCATTAGGTGCGGTGAGTTATTCCCATCTGAAGAAGGCCGAATCCCTGTCTTATTATTCCATTGGTCGGTTCTATTTTTTACAGGGGACTTTGCCGTCGGCATTTCGCAATTGCCGCGCACGGTACCTTTGTCGATGCAGCCCATGCGATGCTGGCGATGTACTGGCCGCAATAGCCTGGTGACGGTTTATTGAGAAATAAGAAAAGCCATGTGTGTACGGCTGTAAAACGAGCGTTGTTTGTCTAGCTGCAATAGAGCAATTCACTCCTCCCAATATGACTCACCTTCGGCCAACAAGCCTTCTATTCGCTTGCGGTTGAGCTCGATGCCCAGTCCGGGGTCGGTGGGCAGGTGCAGGTAGCCGTCGCCGAAGGCTTGGCGCATATTGGCCACGATCTTTTTCGGGAGTTTTCCATGCGCAGATCCCTCAGGTGCGCCAGTAGGTCGATGCGGGATTGGGCTGATAGGCGATGTCGAGGTGGGGGGTCTCAATTTTCACCTGGTCCTGGTAGGTGCTCTCGACGCCGGCGGTGGTCAGGCCGGTCGTCAGTAAGGTGCGTTCGATCGGGTAGGAAGGTTGGCCGCTTAAAAACATCTGCTCGATATTATTGACTTGTGGCGAAAAGAAATTGGCGAGCGTGGTATGGGCCGGCGGCATTGGTAGATACATCTGGGTCGAAAGCGGCTCGTCGCGGTCTTTGAGGCGTGCGGCGAAGCAGAAGTCGCCGACCAGGCCGTTGAGGGTGATCATCGTCGACTTGAGACCGTCGAGGTGTTCGTATTGGTAGGCCCAGGGGCTTTCGACCTTGGCGCGCATTTCGTCGATTGAGGGAAAGTGGCTGTTGAAACCGGGCCGGGCCGGCGCGAGTTGGTGGCTGCGGCAGAGACAGGCCTCAAAAAGCTCGCGTGACCAGACGCCGTCGGCGTGGGCCTGCCAGAACTTGTCGCCGTGATAGGCCTTGATCCAGCGGACCCCGGCTTCGCCGCCCTGCCGCCTTTCGACCATACCTTGAATCGTCTCATAGGAGTGGAGGTCGCCGCCGTCGTTCCAGCCGCAGGCGATGCACATCGCCTCTTCAACCTCGGCCCCTAAGGGCATATCGAGCGAAGGCGTGCGCCAGGTGACGGGTAGCGACGAGCCGGCCATAAAGGGGAAGCCCAATTCGCGCGAGGTGTCATACATTGTCTTGGCGTAATCCCAGCTCCAGGATAGATGCTTGTCGTTGAAGACCGGCGCGCTTTTGCCGGTGGTGCGAAAGACCGATGCCATTTGTTGGAAGAATTCGTAGCGTGGCCACAGGGTCTGTTGTTTTTCGTTTACCGGGTAGTCGCCGTGCTCGGCGATCAGCAAGACGCCATCGACCGCGAGATCCGAGCCGCCCAAGGTCAACGCGTCGGCGATGCTCGGGTAGATGTCGAGCTGGGGGAAACGCCCGGCGCGTTCGCGGCTGACATCGCGCTCCTCGTCGACTTGGTCGACATAGAGTGAGACGAGGTCCATTTCGGGACGGTGGTGACGGCCGTTCCAGCCATAGCCTTCTAGGAAACGGTCGCAAATATGCTGGGCGTGCGCGTACTTGTGGTAGGTCGAGACGAGGGCGGCGATTTTTGGGCGGGTGCTCATGGGGTGTCCTTTGTCGGCTCAGGAGTGCACCTATTTAGGTCAATAAGCTGTGGGGAAAGTGAATGATCCTTTGTTATGCCGCAACCGAAGTCCATTGTCGCCCACGTGGCTGCGATGTATCATAAGCAGTTCGAACGGGTATCCTAAATAGGAGTGATGAGATGGAACATCTTAGCGGCTTAGTAGATTTTTCGGATAAGGTGGTTTTGGTCACCGGGGCCAGCCGGGGCATCGGGCGGGCGATCGCGCTGGTTTTTGCGCGGGCGGGGGCGAAGGTGGCGCTTGCTGCGCGATCGGCGGATAAGTTGGAAGAAGTAGCGGGTGAGGTGTGCGCCGTCGGTGGGGAAGCGCTTGTGCTGTCTGTCGACGTGGCGGTGGAAGCGGAAGTCAATCAAGCCATAGAGACCGTCGTCGCCGAGTGGGGGCGCGTGGACGTATTGGTCAATAATGCGGGGCTGATCGATTTTGGGCCTCTGCACGAAATTGAGCCCGCCGCTTGGGACAAGGTGATCGGCGCAAATCTAACAGGGGCTTATCTGTGCAGTCGTGCGGTCGCGCCAATTATGGAAAAGCAGCAGTGCGGGCGGATTGTCAATATCACTTCGGTCAGCGCCCAGACCGGCGGTGTATCGGGCGGGGTGCATTATACGGCTTCAAAGGGCGGCTTGGCGGCGATGACCAAGACATTGGCCCGCGACCTGGCCGCGCACAATATCACCGTTAATGCCATTGCGCCCGGTCAGATCGACGCCGATCCAGAGTTGCTGACGCCGCAACAGCGCGAGAAGGTGACGGCGATGATTCCCTTGGGGCGATTAGGCGAACCGGAGGAGATCGCTTACGCGGCGCTCTTTTTGGCATCATCGATGGCCGACTATATCACCGGGACTACGCTCGATGTTAACGGGGGAATTCTCAAGCGCTGATCGCCAGTTTTGGCTGGAAATTATTCTTTGCGCTCTCGGCTAGATACGCCGCCGCGCCGCCAAAGCTGCTCTTCGTTGTATTGGGGGCGGAAGCCTAAAATGTCGCGGGCCTTGTTGATGGGGAAACGTTCGCCTGGCCGCTCGTGGAAGATGTGGAAGACTTCGTAGCGGCCAGGCAGCGGCTTGCTCAGGGCCAGGTGGTAGGCTTGCGCGGTATCGCGACGTTCGACACAAGAAGAGGGGATGGGATGCAGGTCGGGCGCGGCATTTTCGAAGCCCTCTTCCTCTAAAGTAAAGACCCCGCCGAAACGGATCACGGCGATGGTGATCGGGTGTTGGCGTGTGAAGGTCTGGCAGAGTTCTTCGGCCAGCATTTTGCCGAGCGTATAGCCGTGGCTTCCCGGCCTGGGCGACTCTGCTTCGATCAAGCGCCAATTGTCCCAACTGGGCGCGGTGATATTGATGGTGCTTTGGAATACTATGCGCTCTATTCCGCGGGCGAGTGCGGCTTGCAGTAAGTGAAAAAGGCCGCGCACCCCGGCGCCCATCTCCGTGCCGTCGGTTGGCGCGTAGCCCTCGTAGGGACGCATCGGCCAAGCCAAATGCGCGATGGCGTCCATGCCCTCTAAGGCGTCGTAGATTTCGTCGTAGTCGTTGAGGTCGATGACGCGGTGGTCTTTTAACGCGGACATCGGTCGCATATCGACGCCACGGACCTGATGGTGCTGTGCCAGGTCGCGCGCGACGATGCGGCCGATATAACCGGCGGCACCGGTGACTAACACATTCAATTTAGACCTCCCGCCAGGCGGCGAAATCTTCGCGAGGAAAAAAACCGTAGTTATCAGACTGGATCTTGAGCAACGAGTAGCGGTTGTCTGGTACGTCGGCGGCGAGGTTGTAGATGCCCCATTCGCCCATACCGTTAAAACGTTTGCGCTCTAGGCTGTTAAGATGTTCTTGCTCTAGGCCGTGCAGGATGGCATCGACGGCGTCGTCTATGGCGAGCCATCCGTCGGTGAATCGCGCGCTGGCGTCGAGCGTTTGCGGGTCGACGAGTCGGCCTAGTCGCAAGGTCAGCACCAGGCCGGGCGAGAGGCGGGCATATTCTCGGCCGATCAGTTCGCTCATATAGATCGAGAGCGGATGGGCCTCTGTTGCGGGCCGGGGTATAAAGTCTTCTGAGACCATGATATCGTCTTCGTAGCCGGAGAAGACGCAGAGGTCGCTGATCTGAATGACACGTTTGACTCCGGTTTGTTGCGCCGCCTGTAGGATATTATGGGTGCCCTTGAGGCGGGTATCGAAAATAAGCGTCTCGTTTTCGCGCGGGGAAAGATCATTGCGCCAGGTAGCTGCCGCCAAATGAACGACCGCATCGACTGTGGCGCAGAGTGCATTGGTGGCAACCGGATCGAAAACATTGCAAACTTCGATCGGCGGG
>DQLG01000499.1 GCA_015660315.1 Candidatus Latescibacterota bacterium | reverse complement strand
GCGGCGCGCCATACTCTGACCTTTAGATCTCACGTGGTATACAAGAGCAGATATGATACGCTGGGCTCTTGTATACTCTAAGATACCCCCTTATAGGCTTTGGCGGCAACTGCTAAAGGTCCCGAGGTTTACTTGCGGAGTGGGGGGCAAAGGATCTCTATATCGGAGCATTCTCCACTGGCTGATAGCCGTGGCAGGCGAGCACGGGCAGGCGGGGGTATTTTGCTAGCGCGGGTCTTCGGCCGCCAGGCGACACAAGAAGAAGACCGCGCCGCGCTCCGATTCGACTTTGCGCACGTGGCGGCATATGATGCACAGGCCGGTCTCCGCCGTCGTCACCAGGCGAGTGCGCCGCTGAATTCGACTTTCTTCTCGCCTGCGACAATTTCCCCCATGCGATAGGCGTGGCAATTTTTGTCGGCCAAGTGCGCTAGCGTTTTTTCAACGGCCTCTGGCGCTACGACGAGCGCCATGCCCGCGCCCATGTTAAAGGTGCGCATCATGTCTTGGTCGTCGAGCTCGCCGGCAGTGCGCAATTTGCGGAACACCGGTGGGATCTGCAAGCTACTAAGGTCGAGTTGCGCGTTGAGGTGATCGGGCAGGACACGGTTGAGATTGTCTTGTAGGCCGCCACCGGTGATATGGGCCATGCCGTGCAGGGCCGGATCGGCGAAGAGGCCTCGCAATGGCTGGAAGTAGCAAGTATGAGGTTTGAGCACGGATTCGAGGAAGGACTCGCCGGCTACGTCTTGTGCGAGCAGATCAGGTTTTTGTTCGAGTAGGGCGCGGACCAGAGTGTAGCCATTGGTGTGCAGGCCATTGGAGGCGAGCACGATCACCTGGTCGCCGGTTTTGATTGTGCCGCCGTCGATGATCTTGTCCTTGTCGACGACACCGATGACGCTGGCGGTGAGCACGTAGAGGCCGTCGGGGACCACGCCGGGTTGCACGGAAGTCTCGCCGCCGGTAAGGGTGCAGTCCTGCTGGCGGCAGGCGTCGGCCATCGCGTCAACCAGGTCGCTGGCGATGGTGCCGTCAAGCGTGCCGCAGACGATGACGTCCTGTATCGAGACCGGCTCGGCGCCCATGACGATGATATCGTCGATGAGGTGGTTGACCATATCGTAGCAGACCGAGCGGTGGCGGCCGTGTGCGAAGGCCAGTTTCTGTTTGGAGCCGGGCTCTTCGCTTTTGTGCACGAGTACCGGGTGCGCGATGCGGGGGAAGCTGGCGTCAATAAGCGTGGCGAAGGCGCCGATGCGGTTGAGGATGCGCGGGTCGGTAGTCTCCATGCTTTTGGCCATTTCGCGCTTGGCAGCGTCGGTCTGGTCGATGTCGACGCCGGCGCTGGCGTAGGAGAGGCGTTGGCTCATGGTGTTCCTTTCTACGGGCTGATCTTTATGGTCCCGGGTATGGTCAAGAACGTACTGCCGGGGGCAAATGGTGACAAATGTGAAGGGGTTATGGGTGATATAAGCCCTGCTAATAAATAGGATTGTGGGCTACAAAAGGGATGTGGCGAAAATAGACGCGCTTTGCAATAGTGAAGCGGAGCTGATGAGGGCGATAAACTCGATGCTTATCCGGCGATCAGGTTTTTAACTATCTAGCCATTGCGCAAGATCTAGCTGCAATACATTCTCGATTGCCTCCTCCGTCGCGCCGAAAGATAGCATCGCCCCGTCGCACTCGTTATCGACCACGGCCTCGCAAAGGGCTTGCACGATATCGGGTGCCGCCGAAACCGAGAGCGGGGGATAGAGGCCGATATTGGGATCGGCGACGGCTTTCAGCTTGCCGACCTCGCGGGCGAAGATTTCGGGCAGCGGTAATTGTGCTTCTTGCAGGCCTGCCAAGGTGAGCGGCAAATCGAAATCCTCATAGCCGAACAGTCGGTAGACTAGTGCCAACGCCTCGTTTTCTTGCAACTCATCGATCGTCCGGCACAGGGCCGGCGCCCATTCTCCGGCCAGGTTCGTCACCATCGTTGCCCAGCCGACGACCCCACCGAATGACGAGCCGCCGGTTAGATAATCCGCGCCTTGTTGCCAAGTGGTATAATCGTGCCCGCCCAATAGCGCGACCGCAGGCGGGAAAACATCGCTGCCGAAAGGCTTGGTGCCGGTGGCTTCGTTTATTGCATTGCGAAATTCGGCCATACGCGCGGCCAATAAACCCGCTCGCATGCGGAACCACTCCAGCAATTCCGCACCGCCCTCGCAGAGGCTGAGGAAGTCCCAGAGGTTGGGTTGGTGGTCGATCATGCGGCTGATTTGCCGGCGGTCGAGGGTCTTGAGGCTTTGGCGAAAGTGTCGCAGGCCATCGTATAGACGGGCGACATCGTAACCGAGCGCTGCGCCTGCGCGTTGGCAATGTGCGCAACCGCAGGCGTAGAGGCCGTGCACATTGGCCGGGGCGGCGTAGCGGGCGTGGTCGACACAAAAACCGTCGAGCGC
Organism: Candidatus Latescibacterota bacterium; assembly: GCA_015660315.1. Lineage (GTDB taxonomy): Bacteria > Latescibacterota > UBA2968 > UBA8231 > UBA8231. Next base: position 3,856 of record DQLG01000499.1, on the reverse strand, counting down.
GTAGCGTTGCACCGCGTCGATTAGGCCGTCGCGCGTCCAATCGTTGATTTCTTTACGGCTCGGGCACAGGCCAATGCCCCATTGCTTGTAGCGCATGTCGAGCGGCTCGCCTTCGATATCGCGCATCGCGTATTCGGGATAGACATCGCCGCCATAGCTCCACAGGCCAATATGGCCCCATATTTCGATGCCGGTTTTTTGTGCTGATTCTATCAGCTTCTTGAGCGGGGTGTCATCAAAACCCGAGATGATGCCGGCGACGGGTGGGTAGATGCCCTCGGCGATTCGGGGGTAGAGATCAGCGCGTGAACGCCAATCTTCGAAGGGGCCACGCTTTGCCAATTCGTCTGAAGTCGCAAAACCCGAGGTGTGGCAGATCGGGCTTTCGGGCATGATGGTGGTTAGGCCGATTTCGTCGCGCAGGCGGGCCAAAAGGTCGGGGTCTGCGGCGGCTTGCTCAATACCGCCGCAGAACCATATTCGACGTTTTTTTTTCATGGTGTTTTTCCTTCGATGCGCTCGCCGGCGACCCGGTCGATCCACGAACCGGGGTATTCGGCGCGCAGTTTTTTTAAGGCCTCTACGGCTTCCGTAGTTTTGCCTTCCTTTAACAATGCATCCGCCGCCTGAAATTGTTCTGCGCCCACCGTCAGCACGCCATTGCAGCGCCGGGTAATTTCTTCGGGGGTGTCTGCGGTTGGTACTTTGGCGAGGATCGGCGGCTCGGGGTCGATGATCACGCCGAAGGCTTCGGGCGAACGCTCGCGGAAGAGGCGGGCGCGCATATCGCGCTGTTGGTCAAAGGCATTGCCGCCGTCGCGGCCGGTAAAGGGGTCGATGTCGGTGATGATAATGTCATCGGGGCTGCCGCCCTCGCCGATTATATTGCCCTTGGGGTCGATGATCATGCTGCCGCCTTGGCGCATCGAGACGACGAGGTAGACGAAGTTATCGACGGCACGAGTGCGGAAGGCGGCGCGGCTGATATCGCTGTCGCCGATCGCCGCTCCGCCGAGGGTGGGTGCGAATACGATATCGGCGCCGTTGAGGGCGAGGCAGCGGATTGCTTCGGGAAAGACCATGTCGTAGCAGATTAAGAGGCCGACACCGCCGAGGTCGGGTGTGTCGAAGACGGGGAAGTGTGTGCCGCGTTTGCGGGTGCCCAGCTCACTATAGGGCATATTAACTTTGAGATAGCGGCCGATCTCGCGGCCGTCGCGCCCGAGGAAAAACGCGGTATTGTACATTGCGCCTTCGCTGAGATGGTCGTTGCAGCAGACCAGGTACAAATCGTGTTGGGCGGCGGCGGCGCCAAGGCGGCAAAGCATCAACTCGACGGCGGGCGGCAGGACTTGCTCCAGCAGGTTTTGATTGTCGGCTTCCCAGTGTAATAGGCCTAGCGTATCCTCGGGCAAGGCCAGCACATCGCATTTTTCTGCACCGGCTTTGTCGATGAGGGTGACGAGCGCGTCGACATTGCTTGCTACGGCGGCGAGGACCTTGGCCGAATCGCGGATATTAAAATCGATGCGGCGTTGGGCGGGTTGGGCGGTGCCGATGCGCATGCTCATGGCGTGCGGTATTTTTCGATGAGCGCGGGGACTAGGCTGACACCCAGGCCTATGCCGCGTGGCGCGCGCAGGTGGCCGTTTTGATAGGCTAGCCGGGGTGCGGTCACATCGTCGGTTAGGAGTCCGGGGCCGACCAGATCCGAGGAGATGGTGACGCCTTTGGATGCAATGCCTAGATGCAGTGCGGCGGCGGTGCCGATGCCCAACTCGACGGTGCTGCCGAGCAGCACGGCTATGCCGCCGGCCTCGGCGATCTGGATCAGGCGCTGGGCGCGGTGCAGGCTGCCGGCTTGCACCGGCACAATATTGAAAACGTCGACGGCCTTATGGCGCAGGAGGGCCAGGGCGAAGGTGTCGTCGAAGTCGGCTACGTGTTCGATTATATCGGCGGGTGCCGCATCGCGTACTCGGGCGAGGGCCGCTGCTGCGGCGTCGGGGTCGGAGTTGATCTCTTCGGGGCGGTCTTTGGCGATTGCGCGCGATATCTGTTGCAAAGGGGTTTCGACCGCGTCGACGCCGAGGGCCGATAGCTGGCGGATGCGGTCGATGGCCTCTTCTTCGTTCCATGCGCCGGAGGCGTCGGCTTTGAGGTAAGCGTCGGGCCCGGCGATGTGGCGGAAGACTCGGACACGCTCGCAATCGAGCTCGAAATCGGCTCCGACCTTGAGTTTGAAGGCAGTGAAACCGGCGTCGACTTTTTCTTGAATTTCTTCGGCTAATTCTTCGGCGCTGCGGATATAGGCGACCCAGGATATGGCGAGCTGATCGCGATACTGGCCGCCCAAAAGGGCGTGTACTGGGGCGCTGTAGTATTTGCCCGCAAGATCGAGCAGGGCCGTGTCGACGGCCGAACTGACGAGGTTGCGGAATTCGGGGTGGTAGTTGGCGGGCAAAACCTCGTCGACTCGTTCCCAGGTGGGCAGGCGTTGGCGCACGTCAGCTCCGGCGAGCGGGGCGAGCAGTGTTTCGCGCAGTATCTCCGGTGCTGGTACGGCCCAACTCTCCTCTATATCCGAAATTTCCCCGAGGCCTCTGAGGCCGGTGGCGGTCTCGAATTCGAGCAGGTAGTAATGCGAATAATCTTTGCCGCCGAGCGGGCCTCCAGCGGCTACACTCGTATTGTAGACGCGGGGTACGGAGACTGGGTGGATATGGATATCGGAAATTTGCATTAGCTGGGGCGATCGCCAAATTGCGCCGAAAGATCGGTGTAGGGTGTCGAGCAGGGCGATCCGTCGGCGAAGTGGAATCGCGCCTCAAACAGGCTGCGGTCGCGTAGTGCGATCACCGAGGAGGATAGCGTGCCGGCGCGTTCGCCGTGGATGCAGATGCGGGCGGGGGGTATGAGATCTTCGTCGTGGTCGGCCATCACTGATTCCAGTCTATCTCTGAGTGCGGGCCAATCTTCGGGTAGATCTTCCAGCAGCGTGAGCGCGTGTTGGATGCGCGGGTGCATCGGGTCATCGACATCGCTATCGGCGAGTAGGTGCAGGCCGGGGCTGAGGCTTTGCACGCTGGCCTGGTGTCCGTCGTAGTGGACGGCAAAGGCTTCCTCGGCATCGGCGCAGAGCAGATTGCAGGGATTGTAGGGCTCGCGGGGGAAATGGTGGAGCAGCCAATCTACGGATGTTCGTGCAGTGGCTTGCTGCAATACATCTTGGCAGAGCAAGCCGCGTGAGCGCCGGTTTGCATCCTGGAGGGTGCTCACGCGATTCGTCAGGGCGATGAGCAGGCCGTGGTCATTGATCCCCTGCCAGGTCCCGCCTTGACGTTGGTCGCTGCCGGCAAAGATGCCGTCCGGACGCCAGGTCGGGGGAAGCGAGGGACGGTTGTAGTGCTCTTCGCGGTTGGCCGCCATGATCACAGGGGCGGAATCCAACCACTGATGCACCAGTATACACAGGCACATAGACATTCCTTCATTTGCGCGGGAGTGTACGGTTGCACCGGTGGCGTGTCAAGCATGTGAATTGTTCAAGTAGTTAATTTTACGGTCTTTTTCCCAAAGTGCTTGACAGGTCCGCTCGATTTTTATCTAATTATTAGTCAAAGGAAGTTAAAATAGACTTGGTAAGTAGATGAAAAAACTAATTTCAATTAAAGATCTCCAGGTCGGTATGTTCCTCGACGCTGAGGCGGTAACCGAGGAGAAAGACGGCAAGGAAGTAAAGTACCTGTCGGCGGCCAATGCGACCGGTGTCGGCAGTGCGGGCAAGCGCGCTCGTCTGACCGGGCGGATGAATGAGAAGATCACGCAGGACGGGGGCTTGCTGATTCGCAGCGAT
>DQLG01000024.1 GCA_015660315.1 Candidatus Latescibacterota bacterium | reverse complement strand
TTGGAAGACGACGGTCCACAGGTCGTGATTAGCTCGGCTATTGGCGCCGAGGGGCGCAACTTTCAGGTGGCACGGCATCTGGTATTGCTCGATTTGCCCTTGGATGCCGACCGCTTGGAGCAATCGATCGGCCGGGTTGACCGCATTGGCCAAGGGGTTGAAGTGCATATCTACCCGCTGGTCGCGGCGGGGACTCCGCAAGCCCGTTTGTGCCGTTGGTATACAGAGGCTTTGGAGGTGTTTGATCGACCTTGGCACGGCTCGCCGGTGATTGGCCGCGAGTTCGGCACTGCATTAGTGGAAGCATTGCTCGCCCCGGGTGAACAGGCGATCGAAAGCCTGATCACAAGGGGCAAAAAGCGCAACGCGGAGATCGTCGCGGAGTTGCAGACCGGCCGCGATCGTTTGTTGGAGTTGACGTCTTTTGACCGGGACGCGGCCAGGCATTTACAAGGGCAGATCGCCGCGGTCGAAAAGGCTGATGATCTTGAGTCCTTTATGATTGTGGCTTTCGAGCGGGGCGGGCTCGATGTTGAAGATCTCGGCGAGCGCAGCTATGTCGCGCGTGCCGGCATGGACTATCACCGTCCTTTTCCGGGCTTTGTCGGTGAGGAGATGTTCGTAACCTTCGACCGCGATATCGCTCTGCTACACCCCGATCGCGCGTTGCTGACTTGGGATCATCCGATGGTGCGCGACAGTGTCGACGGTTTGTTGGCGCACGAAATCGGCAATGCCGGTATCGCCAAGTTTAGCGGTGGCGCGCCGGGCCTGTTGCTCGAAGCGCTCTATGTCGCGGAGCCGACGATCGCCCAGCATCTGCGCGCCGATCGCTTTTTGCCGCCGACGCCGCTGCGGGTGGTGGTCGATATGAGCGGCGAACAGGTGGCGCTTGCCACCGAAGATTTACGCCGTGGATTAGAGCCGGTCGACAGCGCGGTGCTCGCTTCGCCTCAGGTGGCAGAGCTTTTGCCGGGGTTATTGCAGCAGGCTCGGGGTATTGCCGTCGCACGTGGGCCAGAGGTTGCGGCGGCGGCGCGCAAGGTTATGCGCGAAGAGTTGCAGCCGATGATTGCGCGGTTGCGTGAGTTGTCTAGCGTTAATTCGTCCGTTGGCGAAGAGGAAATCGCCGCGGCCGAAGGGGAGTTGGTGGCACTCAATGAGGGTTTGCAAGGGGTGAGGGTACGGCTCGATGGGCTGCGGTTGATTTTAGTGGAGTAATATGGTTCAACTTCTGCGAGAAAGTGCATTCAATGATCTTACTTGATGATATATCGGCGGCGCAGAAAAGGCTGGACGGCGTCGCGGTCAAAACCGGTTTGCTGCCCTGGTCGGACAGCGCTGAAGGCGAACAGTGGTATCTCAAGCCAGAGGGGCTACAGCCGATCGGCGCGTTTAAACTGCGCGGTGGCTACAATAAAATCGCGACGCTCTCCGATGCAGAGCGGTCCCGCGGAGTGATCGCCTTTTCCAGCGGTAATCACGCGCAGGGCGTGGCCTATGCGGCGCGCTTGTTGGGCATCCGCGCGGTGATTGTGATGCCAGCCCGGGCGCCGGAGATTAAACGACTGAAGACCGAGGCGATGGGAGCTGAAGTGGTGGTATTGAGTGAGGGCGGTGAGGAGCAGTGGCGCGCGCACGCCGAGGCGTTGGCGGCACAGCAGGGGTTGGTGATGGTGCCGCCATTTAACGACGAGACGGTTATCGCCGGCAATGGCACCTGCGGCTTGGAGATCCTCGACGAGATGCCGGATGTCGATATGGTGTTGGTGCCCATCGGTGGCGGCGGGCTGATCAGTGGGATCGGCGCTGCGCTGAAGATGAGCCGGCCGGAGATTAAAATCATCGGCGTTGAACCGGAGTTGGCCAATGACGCGCAGTTGAGTCTGCAACAGGGCAAGTTGGTGGCGTTGCCGATCGAACAGACCAAGCAGACGGCGGCCGATGGCATGCGGGCGACGCAATTGGGCGATATCACCTATCGCTATATACGCGAATATGTCGACGATATTATTACGGTCAACGAGCAGGAGATCCGTGCCGCGGTGCGGACTTTGGCGCTGGATAGTCGTCTGGTCGCCGAACCCAGCGGGGCGGTGCCGGTCGCCGCGCTGCTCAACCGACGCGAAGAACTGCCGGCGGCGAAGAAGATTGTCGCGGTGATCAGTGGCGGCAATATAGACCCGCAGTTGTTGGCGGATATTTTGCAAGGGGCTTGATCTTTTACAGGATGAAATTATTCGTCTGATACCCCAGGAAGATATAGAGGGAAGCCACGATAAAGAGCATCGTCAACGCAAACTCCACCCGTGGACTTGTCGGACGGCGAAAGAGATTGAATAGTAGCAAGGGTGCTATAGCATAGCGGGGTTTGACGACCCACGAGGGCATGAGGTAGAGCAGTAATAACTCCTTGCGATGCAGCAAAGAGAAAAGATCCTAGCGAAAAACGGCGATGCCGACGTTGATATGGCGAAAAAATAGCAGAGAAAATTGCTCAAAGACTGCGCACTTCGCCCTCGGTGACGTGGTCGGCATAGTGGCGTTGCGCGGTGAACTCTTTGCTGATGACCGCATCGAAATAGAAGGCGTAGAAAATTGCCGCCAACGATAGCAAGAAAGCTATATCGTATTTGTATCGCATCGCTTGGGATAGATTACGAGTAACGTGGTTTCCGTTATGGAAAGTATATGTCTTAAATCTATCTTGAGAAAAACGGTGACTTGGTTACAGGGAATTGCTTGAGTATGTTTTTGCCATATGAGATTGTAATGCGAGCAACTACATAATCAATTGGATAATTTAAATATGAACACAGTTGATCTATCTTTCGCCATAGAAAATATAACGGCTTTCCACCTCGCCTTTACCGATCAGCCCGGTTATTGGGAGGACTATCGCGGGGGTGGAGCGGCGGCCGAATCAGCGCGCTTTGAATTTCGCCCAGGTTGGCAGACGGTATACCCCCGCACCGTCGAAGCAATTTTGCTGCGGGTGCGCTTGGCCGACGGCACGGTGGGGTGGGGTGAGGCGAATACGCCGATTGGCCCCGAGGTTACGGCGTTGGTGTGCGAGCGCTTAGTTGGGCCGATGGCCTGTGGCCGAGATTTTGGCGATCCGCAGGCTTTATGGGATTTTCTCTACGACGCGCAGAGGGGACGGGGGTATGCGGCGGGCTTTTATTTGGATGCCCTTGCCGCGCTCGATATTGCCGTCTGGGACGCGTTGGGCAAGAGCGCTGATGCGCCAGTCGCCGCTTTGCTCTGCGATACCCCGCGGCAGCGCATCCCCGCCTATTTGTCCGGTTTGCGCCAGGCTACCTTGGCGGCGCGAATCGAGTCTATGCGGCAATGGGCCGATACGGGGTTGCGGGGCATCAAGATCTTTCTCGACGGAGACCTCGATGCGGGCATGGCTGAGCTTGCGTCGTTGCAAGAGGCGGGGGGTATAGAGCAGTGGATGGTCGATACGCTGTGGATGTGTCGTGGGGATACGGCAAGGCGCGCCAAGTGCGATTTTGGCGAATTGGGCGCACGCTTTTTGGAGTGTCCGTTGCAACCCGAAGACTTGCAGGGGCATCGCGAATTGCTGGTTGAACCGGGCGCGCCAATTGCTCTGGGCGAACATTTTCGCACCCATTATCAGACCGAGGCGTGGTTCGCTGAACCGCGGGCTTTGGATATTTATCAGCCCGATGTGGGGCGTACAGGGTTGAGTGATGGCTTGCGGCAGGTGGCTGCCGCCCGTGCGGCCGGTATTCCGTCGACACCGCATATGGGCAGCGGTCTGGCGGTTTTTCAGGCCGCGACTTTGCACTTTGCCGCAGTGTGCGGCAACGAGTGTTTGCAGGAGTATCAGGCGGGGCTGGCTGAGCGCGCCGCGCTAGTATCCGAGACGGCGTGGGTTTATGCCGATGGTGGTTTCCAATTGCCCGACCGGCCGGGGCTCGGTGTTGAGGTTGATGAAGAAGCGGTCGCCCGTTATGCTGTTGCAGTGTAATCGTCGGCGCGAATTTTAATAGGAGAATCCGATGCGTATTGATCGACTCGACGTCTATTATGTCGCCATGCCATTGATCTATCCCTGGCGCACCGCCTACGGGGTCGACTACGATATTCACTCGGTGCTGGTGAAATTGACCAGCGGTGCATACGAGGCGTGGTCGGAGAGCACTTGTTTTTTCGCGCCGACGTATCTCAACGAGAGCGCCGGCTCAGTTTTCTACCATGTCAGCGAGGTGTTCGGACCGCATATCATAGGCCGCGAATACGAGACGGCGGCCCAATTACATGAGCGTTTGCAGATGTTCAAGGGCAATAGCTTTGCCAAGGCTGCGCTGGAGATCGGCTGGTGGACCTTGCAGAGTAAAATCACCGATACGCCATTGCATCGACTGCTCGGTGGTGAGACGCGGGATGTGGTTGCCGGGGCCGATTTTGGCATCCAGGATTCGTATGATATGCTGCTGGGCAATATTCAGCAGGCGGTGGATGCGGGTTTCCCGCGGATCAAATTGAAGGTAGCACCGGGTTGGGATCTGGACATGTTGCAGGTGGTCTGCAAGACCTTTCCGACGATGACCTTTCACATCGATTGCAACTCGGGGTATACGCTGGATGATCTGCCATTCTTCAAGGCCATCGACGATCTTGGGCTGGCCTTTATCGAGCAACCACTGCACTACGCCGATATACTGGACCACGCTGAGTTGGCGAAACGGATCCAGACGCCGATCTGCCTCGACGAGAGCATTGTTAGCGCCAAGGCCGCAGAACAGGCGATTCGCATCGGGGCGTGCAAGTTTATCAATATCAAACCGGGTAGAATTGGCGGACTGACCAACGCGTTAACTGTACATGATATGGCGAAGGACGCGGGCATACCGGTGTGGATCGGCGGGATGTTGGAAAGCGCGGTGGGGGCGGCAATCTGTGTCGAGCTGGCGACATTGGATAATTTCACCTATCCGGGGGATCTATTCCCCTCGTCGCGGTTCTACGCGCAGGATTTAGCCGATCCGCCTTTAGAGTTTAGCGACGGGCATTTATTTTCACCGCTTACGAATGGATTGCCCACGCCCGACCCCGAACGCCTTGCGACGCAGACGGTGCGTTCGCAGACGGTGTCGTCGGTAGCCTGATAGCGTCAGGGGCATTCTTAAGATTCCCACCGCAGCCATCTCTCCGCCCCACACCCACCTACAGGAATCTCAACAACGTTTTCCCCCATAGGTGGTCTTCGCGTGTCTGCAAGTCCAGTACGATCTGCGATTGAACTTCAGTCGCAGCGTTGCATGATCTGCTGATAAATATCGACAGCCTGCACCACCTGCTGGCATTCGACCCACTCGACGGCCCCGTGGGCTTGGTCGATGCTGCCCGGCCCCAAGACGATAGTGGGCACGCCGCGGGCCGAGAAGGGGCTGCCGTCGGTGGCGTAGGGCACGCCGGCTATGGTGGCCTTGCCGAGTACTTTATCGCAGGCAGCGGCGGCGCTAGATACGATGTGCGCGTTCTCGTCGGTGCCCAATGCGGCACAGATGAAGAAGGGGTCTTCGATTGTCGCGTCTAATGCATCGTCTTCGGCTTTGGCTCGGGCAATGACTTCTTTAAATCCTGCGACAACACCCTCGGGTGTCTGGCCGGGGATCAAGCGGCAGTCGATCGCGATCCGGCACTGGTCGGGCACGAAGTTGACCTGAGCGCCGCCTGCGATGGTGCCGACATTGAAGGTCGGGCTGCCGAGCAGCGGATAACTTAGTTCGGCGTATTGCGGTGAGATCTCGTCTGCTATGCGGGCGATAAGCCGTGCCATCTTGGTGATGGCGTTAATACCGAGGTGCGGTTTGGCGCTGTGCGCGGCTTTGCCGGTGACATTCAGGTGAAAACGCACGGCGCCTTTGTGTGCGCGCACGACGTCGAGGTCGGTCGGTTCGCAGATGACTGCGGCTTCTACGTCGAGGTGTTCGGCCAGATGGTTGGTGCCGGCGAAAAAAGCCTCCTCGTCGATTGTGCCGGCGTAGAGGATGGGGCGCGGCGGTGTAATGCCGGCTTCGCGCAGGCGCTTTATGGCGTGGATCATCGCCGCGCCGCCGGCCTTAGTATCGCAAGAGCCGCGGCCATAGAGCAGACCGTCGCGGATATGGGGTTCGAATGGGGGGATCGTCATGACCTCGGCCGAGGCGGTGTCCATATGGCATTCGAACAATAATTGGCGCTCGGGATTCTCACCTGCAAAACGGGCGATGAAGTTGTGGCGGCCCGGCAGTACTTCGCTGAGTTGGTAGGGGATATCCAGGGCGGTGAAAAACGCCGACAAGTATTCGACCATGCCGCCTTCGCCCTGTTGGCCGCCGGGCAGTGCCGGGTTGACGCTGTCGATGGCGACGAGATCTTGCAGGGTCGCGAGGATTTCATTGTCGCTGCGGGTCCAGGTCATAGTTTCTTATTCCCGTTAGAGAGGTCTGTTGGCGCAGATGTCGTAGGTGTCCTGCCAGGGTCGCAATTGCTCGAAGACCGCGCTAGCTGCCAGCACATTCACATCGCCATAACGCGGACCGATGAGTTGCATGCCGACGGGCAGTTTATTGTCTGCTAGCCCCGCTGGGATCGAAGCGGAGGGGTGGCCGGAGAAATTGGTGAAGTAAGTGAGGCACCAGCCGATCAGGCGGTTGACCTTTTCGCCGTTGACCGTCTGCGGCCCCAGCGTATTGCCGTCGGTGGCGTTATCGACGGGCATGCAGGCCAAGGTCGGCGTCACCAACAGGTCGTAGTCGGTGAAGACGCCCTGTATCGCGTCGAATATTTCCGAGCGGATCCCCTGGTCGTGGAAAAAGTCGAGCACGCTCATATCGATACAGCGATCCGCCCATTCGAGGAATTCTGGGGGGAAGTCGTCGCGGTGATCCTTGAGCAAGTCGATGCCCCGGTGGTCCTGAAACAGGCCGATGTCCCGGTTTTTTAGATGGTCAAAAAACGACAGGCCAATCGGCATAATCAGCCGGCACCACAGATCGGCCAGTTCCATCTGTGAGCGTTCGATGCCGAGCTTGACTTCTTCGACCACGGCCCCCGCTTCGGCAAACGCGCCGACGGCTTTTTCGACAGTGCTGGCGACGGCCGGCTCGACGGGAAAGACGTCGAATGCCGGGCTATAGGCGATTTTCCAGCCTTTGATCGATTGCGTTGTCGCGGCGCTGAAGTCGATTTTCTCGTCGAGGCTATAGGGGTCGCGCGCATCGTAGCCGGAAAGCGCTTCGAGCGCTAAGGCGGCGTCGGAAACCGTGCGGGTGATCGGTCCCTCCAAAATAAAGGGCGTGTCGGCGGCGAAGGCGTTGGGGCGGCTCAAGAGCGGGACGCGGCCGAACGAGGGCTTGTAGCCATAGGTGCCGGTCCAGGCTGCGGGGATGCGGATCGAGCCGCCGCCGTCGGTGCCTTCGGCGATGGGCACCAAGCCGTCGGCGACGGCCGCGGCGCTGCCGCCGGACGAGCCGCCGGTGTTTTTAGCTAAGTCGAAGGGATTGCGCGAGGGGCCGAAGAGATAGTTGTCGCAGGTCCCGCGCAATCCCATGGTCGGGCTGTTGGTTTTGCCGAGCAGAATGGCGCCGGCCCTTTCCATGCGTTCGGCGTAGAGGCAGTAGGCGTTGGCGACGAAATTTTCGCAGGCCCGGATGCCGCCGCAAGTGGTCACCCAGCCCGGTTTGAAATCCAAGAGGTCTTTCATTGCGGTGGGCACCCCGAATAGCGGGCCGATGTCGGTGCCGGTCATCAGCTTTTCTTCTGCTTCTTTCGCCTGTGCGCGGGCGTCGTCGTAGCCGTGGTAGACAAATGCGTTGAGGCTCGGGTTGCGCGCTTCGATGCGCGCGATGGTTGCGTCTACGACTTCTACTGGCGATAGATCGCGTCGTCGGATGCGCTCGGTTAATTCTGTCGCGGACATATAGGCGAGTTCGTCGGCGAGGCTCATGGGCAGGTCTTTCGCTAAGAGGGTGCAACTACGGCGTCCTAAATTAACAAAAGAGCTGCGTTTGCATCAACGCACTTGATATGGATTGACGACGGTGTTTATTTGGCGATAGTGCTCATAGGGAGCCACTATGTCCACAGAAAGGGCTTAGCCCACCTTGTAAAGTTTCATATATCAACCTTCTTTCTATCTGCCGATGCGGACGCCAGGCTCTTAACACGAAAGAGGGTCTGCCTGCTACCTCGAATCTCGAACACCTCAAGAACCAGGCCAAGCAGTTGGTCCACGACCACTAGCCTGCTCTGTCAAGGCGTTTAACCGCAGCAAGGTTTCTTTTGCGAAATTGATGGACGCTTCGGCGCACGAAATCGTCGCCGGGGGCGTCTTGCGCCAAGAGCTGGCCTTTCAGTTGCAGAAGATCGTCATATCGGCACCGGTGTTGCGCGAGCGGTCGGACGATATTCTGCAATTGGCTGCGCATTTTATGGCGCTGGTCGCCGAGCACTTGAACAAGAAAGTACCCAGTTTGAGCCCGGAGGCAGAAGTGGCGCTCAAGCGCTATGCTTGGTCTGGTAATGTGCGCGAGTGGGAGCATTGCGTAAGCGGCGCGGTGGTTGCGGCTGAGAGAGCCACGCTCAATCCAGCGGATCTGGCGATGGAATAAGGTTGCGGAATCGAGTGGGAGAGCAGGCCGCTCCGGGGAGTATTCCGGGCCTATTTTTTTAGAAGAGGATAATGTTCATTTTTGTGATGGCATTGGCGGTCTGCCGGTCTTTTATTTCGAGAATGAAGTTTTCGCGGATCGATATTGTACTGTCGGCGGCGATCGACAGACTGGTAAGCGGTGTGGAGGGAATGTGCAACGTGCCGTCATTACCACGAAATCGAATGGCGGCATTGCTTTGCCAGTTGCGGTCGAAGTTGGTGTTGGCGAAGGTGATCTGGAAGCTGCCGACAGCCTCTATCGAGTTGTCGAGCGGGGTCGAGGAAAGAAAACGCCAGCTGATATCGCGGGCGTTGAAATTGCTTTTCCAGGTCTGGTCGGGTTCGAGGTGTATTTGTGTGTCGAGGGAGGGCTGGTCGGTATTGGGGTTGTTCGGGTCGAGCGGCAGGTTTTCGGCGCTGCAGCAAAAGAGCGAGACCAAAGCGAAAAATGCGCATATGAGGAGATTTCTTTCGCGCATGTCTCGTGGATTTTTTATGGATTGGCTGTACTGTCGTTGCAAAGAGGCGATTCTCCCAGTGTGCGGATGTGTTTCGAGGGAAGGTGGGCGGACTTGAAAACTGCATCCGATTTTGTGTAAATTTGCATTGTGTCTAAGTGTGAAGTTAATCGCAAAACTCATCGTCGCCAGTTAATATCGGAGCACAGATGTCGGAAAAAATAAAAAACGAGGCCCAGTACCGCGCAATTCGAGGACCAATTCCGGAGAGGAAAATAAACCGACCGAATGTGCTGATTATCCTCGCTGATGACCAGGGCTGGGGCGA
>DQLG01000700.1 GCA_015660315.1 Candidatus Latescibacterota bacterium | reverse complement strand
TACCCGCCTATCCCCCTTTTCAATCGAAACGAGAGTGGGGCGAGACATGCCAATTACCTTGGCTGCTTCGTCCTGACGGATTTTTGCGCTTTCGCGGGCAAGGCGAAGGCGGCGACCAATCTCCTGTGCGGTCAGCTCGTTTAGATCAGCCATGGCGACCTCCCTTCGTCCATATTTGCAGAAAACTCTCTTCGCCCTGGTCCTGCTCGAATGCTGCCCATTCTTTCGAATGTTGCACGAGCATGTCCCGAAGCTGGCTCGTCACGTCATCTACTGACGATCCCAGGGCTTCAGCGATTTGGAATGCGTGAGGCTTTAGCGCGGCATCTGGCGCACTGGCGAAATCGGCCAGTTGGTGCAGGTGCCGCGCGCCCATATAGCCGTAATCGTAAAGGGTGTTGGTGGCCCTGAAACTGTTTTGCTTCGACAGGGCATCACTAAATCGCGCGGCCCGCAAATCGGCAATGGCATACTTCTCGGGCGGCTCTTCAACGCCGGCGGCGTGCAAGCTCATCCGGCGCAATAGGCACGCCGCACATACGCCGCATTGGCGCAGTTCGCCCGCGACGCGAACATTGAACCGTTGTTGCCAGCAGGAGCGGGTATCAATCACCTGCTGGGGCCTTACCCCTGGCTTTGCCAGAAACGCTGCGATGGTCTGGCCCTTGGTATGCCAGAGGTGCGGTTGTTCATAGGTCAGGTCGATACCAAGCAACGCCTTTATGAAGCGCTCCATCTTTCTGAAGAAAGTCGGGTGGTTCCGATAATCTGGATAGATGTTGAGCAGGGGAAGCAATACAGGCCCCAAAGCGCCCTGACCACTTTCTGGCACAATGATCCGGCTGACATTTGACAGTTGCGAGGCGATTGCAGTCACCGCCGCAAATTTGAAACCGCGCGAACGGGCGCTGTTCTCGGCATTCGGCTTCACCTTTACATCAAAGGGAAGGCGGTCGAACGGCCGCTCATCCTCGCGGAGGCGTTGTTTGAATTTCGAAACCCGCACGCTCACGGCATTGTCGTTCTCATTGTAGAGACCGGAGACACTTAGCGAGTCCAAGCCTTCACTGTACGCAATGGCGAACGCCTTTTGCTGTTTCGGGAAGAGCGGGCCTTGTCGTGGCTTACTTGTTGCCGCGCCCTGATGGCGCACAAAGCTAAAGCGCCACGCGTCACCAGTCAGGTGGCTCAGGGTATCGGAAAGACTTTGCTTAACAGCTGCATCTTGCCAGGTCGCGAGCTCAATCACGGGCACAGTCACATGAAAGTGCCGTGCCCAATGTGCATTGCCGCGTCCCCACCGACGATCGGCAAATTCGACGGCCGCGCAGACAATCAGCAGGTCGTGGTGGATATTGCTCCAGCCCTCATGACAGTAGCTGTCAAAGATGTCCTTATCGCACTTAATCTCTGAGCCGATGGTCGCATAAATGCGCCCCTTAGCGCCTCGACGCGGAGTCGCTTGCCCCGCTTCAAGAATTGTTAGGTCACGCTCAGAAATCTTAGAAAAATCACTCATTACAATCACAGTATTGGGTCATCGAGACCGGTTCTTTTTTTGGCGTCCTTCTTGAACGCATTTTTGTCGCAGCTTTTCACAGCATCCTGAATGCGCGCACGGTCGAGGCTCTTGATTACTTGGTTCGAGCCTTCAATGAGTCGTTCGAGCTGGTCTTTATGCATCGGGCCTTCCCGGTGCGCCTCATAGCCAGCTTCCTGAATACGGGTGAGCGTCTTGCCGATATTGGTTTCGACACATGCGTCCAAGGCCTTGTCGATAGCATCGCGAGAGCTATCGCCCTCGTGCAGCCTCATGGCGACTTCACGGTGGAGGTCATCCGAAAATTCCGACTTGTCGTACTTTTCGAAGATGCCCTTGATCGATCCCTTCGGGTCAAGATCGAGCTGCCCGTCATCACCATAGCTTTGCAGGTCGCGGATCAGTCCTTCGTTTTCTGACAGGATGCCGTTTACGATGGCATGGCTGCCAAGAGCGCAACGAGTGTCATGATCTTCAGCCTCATTCTGCACAGCTTCCGCAAACCGCCTTGAGCGGCTGTCGAGCTTCAAATTTTTGAATGGGCCATCGGTCATTTTAACCTCCTTGATGCCACATTCTCACAAAAAGCTGACATTGTCAATAAATATAAGTCCAAAACTGACATATTGTTATGCGCAGCCTTTGCCCTTTAAAAAGTTTAAGAAAGCTCCGTTGAAAACGGATATTTTCGCTTATTTTTAAAGAGAGGACTGGAGTAATCTTTGAATTTTATCTATAATATCCGTTATGAGCGGAGATAACGGACATAAGATAAAGAGCGTGCTTGATGCTATTCCGCCTGGGGCGCTCGTGGATTCCAAGTGGATGAGTAGGCATCAAATAGCAGACTCACTGTACCATGACTACGTACAACGTGGCTGGTTTGTCCGTCTAGCTCATGGGCTTCTTTTGAGACCTAATACCGAGTTTGATGCGAGCAAGCCGCTTGATTGGCAAGTTGTCGTTGCTTCTATGAATATGATCATGGAGATCAATTTCCATGTAGGTGGCATAACGGCCCTAAATCAAAGTAGTCACGGACATTATCTGCCTTTGGGCGGCACGGAGCATGTGGCGCTATACGCCGAAAAGCTTCCAGGCTGGTTGTCCAAAATCAATGCAAACGCCAAATTTGAGTCACGATCACTAAAGCTTTTCAACGATCCGTATCTGGGCGTTGAGCCACTGAAGAGCAGTGGCCTCAGTTTCGGTGGAGAGGCATCCTTTCCGGTATCAAGCCCGGAGCGCGCGATCTTGGAGGCGCTCGATGAATTGCCGGAAGGTGCAGGATTTGATCAGCTCGATATGGTGTTCCAGGGGCTTGCGAGCCTGAGTCCGCGCAAGCTCATGGCTCTTCTATCAAACTGCCGGAAGGTGAAGGTTATCCGCTTGTTCTTCGTGTTCGCGGATCGCCATGGCCATGCTTGGCTGAAACATCTCGACAAGAGCAAACTTGATTTCGGCAAAGGCGATCGTCAGTTGGTTAAAGGCGGCAAAATACACCCAACCTATCGGATAACGGTGCCGACCGAGTTTGTGACCACTGGGCAAGAGAGTGATGATGCGTGAACGCTACGCCGCCCAGGTCCGGTTATTGGTTCGCCTCATCCCCTTTGTGGCGGAAGAAGTAGATTTCGCCCTTAAGGGCGGTACGGCGATCAACCTCTTTTATCGCGAACTACCGCGCTATTCCGTCGATATTGATCTCATTTATCTACCGATCGAAGACCGTGCTAGGAGCCTAGCGACAATCGCATCTGGGTTGGGGCGGTTAGCGAAGAAGATCGAAAAGAGCGTTGCTGGTG
>DQLG01000340.1 GCA_015660315.1 Candidatus Latescibacterota bacterium | reverse complement strand
GTGGGTGGACCCTTTTTTGCAGGGCGTCGAGGACGCGAACTTTGTAGCCCTTGGCTAGTAGGTGGTCTACGGTGTGTGAGCCGATGAAACCAGCGCCGCCGGTGACGAGTATATGTTGCATAACCTATTCTGATATCTCTCGGTTGTAATAGATGCAAAAACAAGCCTCTTAATATAGATGGAGGTTGTTTTAGGGGCAATATTGATTCGGTCGATGGATAATTTGGCTTGGTTGACAGATAAAATCACCACCGGTATTTTTTCTTAATGCTATGTGAAATCGAAGGGTTATATCTGGGTGCTCAAGTTTAAGATCGTTCTGGCCGCTGCAAGTCTCGCCCTGGGTGTTCTGCTATGCGAAATGGTTCTGGGTCTCTTTTATCCACAAGTATTTCGCCGACCCGAAGTATGGCGCTTTGACGCAGAGTTGGGTTGGAGCCATGTAGCGGACAGTGCCGGTCGATTGGTCTCTCCTGAATTTGATGTCGAAATGCGCATTAACAGCATGGGGCTACGCGACCGCGAGTATGCGCGGGAAAAACCCGCCGAAAGTCGTCGCATAGCCCTTTTCGGTGATTCGTTCGTCGAAGGGTGGGGCATGCCGATTGAGAGGGTTATAAATCGCCAGCTCGAAGTTTGTTTGCAGGAGGGGGGGGAGCGGGTCGAGGTGGCCAATTTTGGCGTCGCGGGCTATGGCACGGACCAGGCGCTATTATTCTTTGAGCAACAAGGGCAGCGCTTCGATCCAGACGAGGTGTTGCTCTTTTTTTATAGCAACGACTTATGGAATAATGCATCTCGCAAGGGGATCGGGGCGGAGCGTGGGTATAAACCCTATTTCAGTGTGCAACGAGACGGGCGGTTGGATTTGCAAGGGGTGCCGGTGAAGAAGACGGCTTTTTGGGATCGCGACAATTATAATACAATGGCTTTCTACGCCAGGTTGCAGCGTTATTTATTCGAACATTGGCACCTCTATAAATTGGCGCGAAAAGCTTTGCAACCAGAGGTTCCACCTAGACAGCAACAAGCCTTTTACGAAGGATTGTACGGTGCGGATGAAGCGCGGCGTTTCGAGCCGGCATGGGCATTGACCGGACGTTTGCTGCAAGCCTTCAAAAAACGCGTTGAGGCATCTGGTGCCCGGCTTACCGTCGTCTATGTGCCGTCGATCGTTCAGATCGAACGGGACAATTGGCAGACCAAGCGTGAATTGCACGGTTTGCTGGGCGAATTCGATTTACAAAAACCCAATATCCGTATGGCCGGCTTCGCTGAGAAATACGATTTGCATTTGATCGATTTACTCGAGGATTTCCAACAAAGGGCTAAGACGGAAACGCTTTATTTACGCGATAGCCATTGGAACGCCGCAGGACATGCGCTGGCGGCGACGAGCCTGTGTGCCAACTTGCATGGAGAAAAACCATGAGCGATTTACAATGGCGTAAGGAACTCGGTGCGGTTATTGGGCTTGGCGCTGCGGTTACTATTTTTTTCTGGCCGGCGGCTACCTTGCAGGGGGCATTTTTTGTCCAGGATATCATGGTGCAGAACTACCCCTTCCGGCATTTTTTCGCCCAGGCCTTGCAACAGGGGGAACTACCGCTGTGGAATGCGGCGATCAACTGTGGTTTCCCTCTATTTGCCGAAGGACAGGCCGGTGCGCTATATCCACCGAATATAGTGTTGGCCTTAATGTTGCCGACTTGGGCGGCGCTCAACTTGAATATCGTTTTGCATCTTTGGCTCGGTGCGGTCGGGATCTATGCGCTTGTGCGGTCGCTCGGAGCGGTACCGGTCGCAGGTTTGTGCGCGGGTTTGTGTTATGCCCTGAGCGGATATATGGTGATTCGTGTGATGTCGCCGAATTATATCGATGTCTGCGCTTGGATCCCAATACTATTGCTATTAGTAGATCGGGCATTGGCTCGTCGGCAATGGATATTTCTTTTGCTTTTCGCCCTCGTCGTATGTTTGCAATTGCTCGCGGGCCATCCACAGGCCACCGTCTACGGTTTGGCGGCTGTTTTCTGTTATGGCGTTTTTCGGGTTTGGGCTCAGGGGGCGGGCTGGCGTTTACTCGTTGCGATGGTCGCCGCTCTAGTCTTGGGCATCATGCTGGCAGGAGTGCAGTTATTGCCCACGGTCGAATTGGTGCAGTTGTCCAATCGCGGCACTGGATTAGCCTGGGACCATTTTGTCGCCATGTCGCTGCCGCCCGAGCGAATCATAACGTTGTTATTGCCCAATTTTTTTGGCAATTCGGCGCATGGCACATACTGGAGCCGGGAGGTGGGGTTCTTTATTCAGCTCTGTGCGTATATCGGCGTTTTGCCACTCGTCTTTGCCTGGGTCGCTGTGCGCGAGCGGCGCGACGGCCATACGCCTTTCTTTGCTGCCTTGGCGATTGTCGGCGTGCTCTTGGCCTTGGGTAAATACACGGCAATTTTCTCGCTGCTCTACGAGGTGCCCGGCCTCAACTTTTTCCGTATTCCGACGCGCTTTCTGTTGTGGTTTGCCCTCGGCGGCGCAGTGCTCTGCGGTATGGGAGTCGATCAGGTCTTGCGGGTCGAACGCCGTCGACGGGCCAATGCATGGCTATTGTGTCTACTATTGGGGGCAGTGGCGGGGGCACTGCTCTATGTCAATGGGGTAAATCTACTCGGATTACCAGCAGGAACTGACATCGAGTTAACGCGGTATCGCGATCAACTGCGCATAGATATAATAAGGCTCCTACTGGTATTGGCTTTAAGCGTTTTCTTTCTCGGTTTTCGTGCGCGAAGGGCAGTCGTGTGGTTGGCGCCATTGGCCATTTTTGCCGAGCTCTATAGTTTCGGTGCTGATTTCAACGCTACAATTGAACCCGACGCATATATTCGGACTCCGGCTACGGCCCAAGCGATATTAGATGACCACGGCGAGAAAAAAACGCCGCCCAGAATAATCGGTTTGGTGTCCGAAAAAACATCCCCCTTCGATTGGCATGGTGGCTGGGTTTATGATTTGCGGTCCTATCGACGCTATACAGAGACGTTGAGAATTTACTCGGGGGGCTTGTATGGCTTGGCCAATGCGTTGCCTGGATGGAGCCCTTTGCATTTGTATCGCCATGGGGAGTTTGCGCTCGGTTATCCGGCTTTTGCGCCTTTGGCTGCGATCGACTATATCGTTAGTTATGGTGAGGTAGGGGGGCGGGGTATGAGGTTGCTATTCGGGGGGGATATTGCGGTATATCGTTTTACTGAGACCATGCCTCATACCTATATGGTGGGCCGGTTTCACTACGAAGCGGACCCCGGCATGCGCCAAGCCTATATGATGCGGGGGTTTGCCATGCGCGACGAAGTGGTGCTCGAAGAAATGCCCGTGGGGCGGGTGGGAAGTGGTGGGGACGCGAAAATTACTCGCTACGATAACGAACAGGTTGAGATCGCGCTCGGCAAACACGATGGTGGCCTCTTGATTCTTGCCGATACGTATTATCCTAGGTGGCGAGTCTATGTAGATGGGGTTGAAGGCTTGATCATGCGGGCCAATCATGTTTTTCGCGCAGTTGTAGTGCCGGCAGGGGCTCGCGCGGTTGTTTTTATATACGAACCAGCAAGTTTTCGCTATGGGCTGATGCTCAGTATGGGAACGGCATTGCTATGGTTGGCTTTGGCAACGGGGAGCCGGAGATTGTCTTTCCCGCTAGTTCGCTCCTTGCCTATAGAAGCGGGCACATCGCTAATGGTCTGGGTGTTGCAAGGGGCATTGATCGCTGTGTTACACGCGTGTGCTACCCAGGGGGAGGCATGGAGTGCTTGGATTGAGCGTGCCCGTTTGGGGTTGGGGTCTTAAATGACCGGGAAAAGCACGGGCTTGCTCGCCTCAGTAATGGCATTCGCAGTGTATATGCGGACCCTCTGTCCGACGGTATATGTGGAGGGCAGCGGTGAATTGATCGGCGCGGTTTTACGTTTGGGGACGCCGCACCCGACGGGCTATCCGCTCTTTTGTCTGAGCGGACGTCTGATCTCCGTGGTTTTGCCCTTTGATCGGCCGGCGTATGAAATAAATATCGCCTCGGCATTTTTTGCCGCGGCGGCCTGCGGTGGTTTGGCCTGGTTGCTCAGAGAGCGGGGGGTGCAGGCTTGGGTTGCATTGACGGCGGCTTTGCTCTTCGCTTTTTCGCGCACCTTCTGGTCACAGGCCGTAGTTGCTGAAGTCTATGGGCAGGCTCTATTGCTGGTTGTGTTGGTGATTGCAATGGCCCTAAGGGCCAGCGAGCGCAAATATCCGCGTGACTTACTGCTGCTCGGTTGGCTGATGGGACTGGGGTTGACCGCGCATCTAATGCAGGTGTTGATCTGGCCTGGGGTGGTAGCACTCTTAGTTTGGCGTTGCTCGGGTTTTATACGTCAATTCCGGCTTGTCGTGCAGGCGATACTGGCTGTTGTCGGCGGCTACAGCCTGGTGGCGTATCTGCCCTTGCGCAATGGCCTCGGCGACGGATTTCACTGGGACCCGATTCCGGATGCTCTAAGCTTGTGGCAGCATCTGAGTGGAGCCCTGTACCGTTCGTCCTTCTTTTCTCTTCCGCTCGAGGGTATGTTGCTCAATGCCCAGCGGTGGTGTGTGCAAGTGATGGGCGAATTTCACTTGCTGCTGGTGCCTTTTCTTTTTTGGGGTGGCTATGTGGCATGGCGGCGGGATCGCGATTTGTTTGTCCTAACTGGGGGGGCGATCGCCTGTAATTTATTAGCGGCGCTCAATTACCACCGCGATCCCAATGGACTACCGGTATTCTATTTACTCAGTCTGATCTGTTTGGCGATATGGCTTGGTGTGGGTTTTGACGATCTGGTGCGCAAGTTGGGGCGTTTCGGTCGGCCGGCCTTTCTCGTTCCATTGTGTGCGATGGCGGTCGGATTGGTCTTGGCGGATCATTATGCCGAGTCCGACCGCAGCGAAAATTGGATCGCCGAGCGCTATGGCCGAGATATCCTTGCCGATTTGCCACCGGATGCAGTGCTGATCGCCGAGGGGGATGACGCGGCTTTCGTGCTTGATTATTTGCAGCGCATTGAAAAGGTGCGGCCGGACGTCGCGCTATACAATCGCGTGGGACGCGTTATGGATTTGCTCGATTGGGATGAACACGATTTGCCACCTCGGGCGCAGGATAAGTTGCGCAAAAGGCGCGAAGGCGCATTGGCCCGCAGTGGCCGGCCGCTTTTTTATCTCGTACCACGTAGGGCTCCGCTAGATGGTTGGGAATTTACCCCCAAGGGTTTGCTCTACCGTTTACAGCCTGTCTCTGCCAACTCGGCGACCGGCCAAGTGCAGATCGAGATGGCCAACGCTATGGTCGAGGGGCTATTCCGCGATGCTTGGGTGCGGAAAATCCAAAGCAATTACTGGTTTATGGCCGGTGAGGATCTGATGAGAGCTGCCGATTCGACCGGCGCAATCGCGGCGTACCAACAGGCTGCCAGCGTGGCCCATGACTCGCGGACTACTCGTTTTAATGTTGCACTTAAGCTTTATAAAAATAACAAATTAGAAGACGCCATGCTCCATGCTCAGGCCGCGGCGGAAATAGACCCTTGGAAGGCGGACCCCTATCAGTTAATGGCTCATATTCGGCGCAAGCAGGGCCGAAATAATGAGGCTCGAGAACTGCTCAAAAAGGCAGGTGAATTGCGATAAGAGTCTTGACTTTTGCCAAGGCTCTATTTTTCTTTTGTTGCGAGGCGGGATGGAATAAAATTATGGAAAAATGGGATCGAATACTACACGCAAGTAACGTCTTGGTCGATCTCAAGGCCCAGCGCAAATTTGATGCTATCCGCGAATTGGCGTCGGTGCTGACCGACGACGGAATTGTGCCTGATCAGAAGCGTTTCCTCGCCGATCTGATTCAGCGAGAGCAACAAGCTTCCACCGGCATTGGCAAGGGGGTGGCTGTTCCTCATACACACGAGGACAGTATCGATCGCCAATTGTTGGCCATTGGTATCTCGCAAGAGGGGATCGATTTTGCATCGCCCGACGGAGCGCCAGTGCATATCGTCGCGCTATTGGCCACTCCGCGCAAACATCAAAAGCTGCATATGGAACTCTTGGCCACGCTGTCGCGATTACTGCAACACCAGGAGGTGCGGGAGAGTCTGATAAACGCGGCGGATTCAGCCGAAGTCGTAGAAATCTTCACGCAAAAACGCCAACTCGGCTGAGTTTAGCTAGCTGTTATGGGTAGGCAGGCAGGGGCCGATAAGGCTGCTGTCTTTTTTTATTATCCGCCGCCTTCGCGCTGGTTAACCCTGCCGGTTCGCGGGGTGTGCGCAGCCTACTCCCATAGTCTTTTGCAATGAACCCTTGGCTATAAAATGAATATGGTCCCCGAATTTAATCGGGCAATCAATAGCTCGTTGAACGAGAAATATACCTGTTTTCTCGCCGGTCCCTTGGTGGCCGGGCAACGGCAGGCCTTGATTGCGCGTTTGCGCGTCTTGCTCGAAGCGGGCGTGCCCGGTTATGCGATCTTGGTGTTATTGCCGGACCGGGCGACGGCTCGCCGTTTTCGCCAAGAGGTAGACGAGTTAGATCTCGGGCCTTATGGGGCGGTCGATTTACAGACCTATTATGGACTGGCGAGCCGGCTTACCCGCCTGTTCTGGCCATTAGTAGCTGGTAGCGCTGGCTTTGCTGCGCCGGAGCGTCCTCCGGTTTTCCTCAATTACGAGACGGCCCAGTATCTCATGGGCCAGTTAAGCGAACCATTGTTGGCCCAGGGGTATTTTGCAGGGCTGTCGATGAGGCCGCAGCGAATCCTTTCCCAATTGCTCGACAATTTGAATAAAGCGGCTGTTTCGGGTTTTGCATTGGGCGAAGTCGCGCCCAGGCTAGCTCAGGCCTGGACAGGTGAAGCAAGCCGTTTGCGTTTATACGAACATGTACAAATCTGTATTGACCTATATCGCGGCCATTGTCTACAGCATGGTCTGCTCGACGCCTCGTTGGTCTTTGAGGTCTTTAATCGGCATCTAGTCGCTAAGGATGAATTCTGGCGTTATTTCACTGAGCGATTCCGCCATCTTTTGGTCGATTCGAGCGAGGAAATGGTTCCAGTTGCGCACGATCTAGTTCGTCGATTGTTACCCCAGTCCGATTCGGCGTTGTTGGCAGGAGATGTGCAGGCGGGTTTTAGAATTTTCCTCGG
>DQLG01000613.1 GCA_015660315.1 Candidatus Latescibacterota bacterium | reverse complement strand
CCTCCGGGCCGGATTCGATGCGCTGGAGCTGGCTATCCTGCAACTCGATACGCACATAAGAACCGTCGCCGAAGAGGGCCGCCCGGCCTTGGGGTGCGTGCAATATCACGGGTGGGCCGGGCCGCGAAGTGTCGTAGAGCGTTATGCCCATCAGGTCATTGCTTACGGGGTCGATCTGGCGGATCAGCAGGTGGTAATCGCCGAGGTTTGGGATGAAGACCCCTTCTTTCTCCTTTAGAACTAAAGCGGCTTTCGTGCGTTGTAAGCTGGAGGCGAGGATGCGGGCCTGGTGGTTCCAGTCGGGCAGGACTTGATCGTTAAAGACGATCATCAGCAGGGTGAGCAGGGCCGCGGCCGCAAGGACTGGGCGCAACAGCAGGAAGAAGCTCACGCCACAGGCTTTGGCGGCGATGATTTCGCCGTCGGCGGCCAGCCGGGCGAAGGCCATCAGTACGGCGATGAGCACGGCCATCGGCACTGCGAGCGCGATGATCCAGGCCAGGTTGAACAGCAGTAACTGGCCAGCGGCCAAAGGGGCCAAGCCTTTGCTTAGCACTTGGTCCATCGTCTGTAGGACGACGTCGAGCAGTAAGATGAAGAGGATCAGCGAAAAGCCCAAGACAAAGGGCAGGCCGTGTTCCTTTAGTATATAGCGGGAAAGGGTCGTCAATAGTCTGGCACGAATGGAAAGAGTGTATTGAAAAGGATACGGGACTGTGGCGTATTATACCCAGGGCGTCGAGCTTTATAAGCGGTGATAATCCGCGCACCGGTATGGGGCTAGCCTGCTTAAATATAACTACTTGGGGCACGATTGAAAAAACTTTGCTTCGCCGTGTGTGCCGCGCACGTTTTTTGCAGGACCTTCCTTGAAATAATCGCCGCCTCGTGCTATGTTTCATGCGTTGTCCAATCGACTGGGCGACCTTCCTTTCTTCCCCTGGATTTTGGAGATGGCCTATCGCGTTTAGTTAACGTCTACAGCAGCACGGCGCAATGCACGAACTGGTGCGCGAATGCTACTGCGCAATTTTTACATCCCTAGTATAATAATATAGACGTCAATGCGAATGAATTCCGAGAGGTTTCTCCGCAATTTCATCCAGGTGTTCTGCTATGTCTTATAGCGCGAGTCACTGCGCGTGGCTGTGCTTTTCCTTGCTCGCCGCGGCGGTTTATGCTGAGCCCGGTTTGCACTACGAGCCTATGTACGGTCCGCTCTCCGAGCGTTTCGCCGAGAGTCAGCAGACCGCCCTCATAGCCGGCAGACCCCTTTTGCCCGACCGCAGCCGTGGTTTAATCGAGTACAAGGTCGAGGTGGATTCGCTAGGTATGATCCACTACGGTCGCCGCGTCAGCGGGTTTTCGGAGGGGCCGACGGTCACCGTGGAGATGGACGATTATCTGAATCTCGAATACGGGAGTGAGCAGCGGCAGATTTGGCGCAAGCAGATACGCCGCGATTTCCGCAGCACCGCGCTGGAGCAGCGCCGTCGCCGTAAGGGCGGCCGTTTCGAGTGGACCGTGCCCTTTTCTGCACCGAAGCCACTGCGGCGTTTTATCGGCGAGGAGGGACCCAGCCTCAGCCTCAATGGTTCGCGCACGATCATTATTTCCGGCAAGAGCGAGTGGACCGATGGCCAGGTGCAGACTTCTATCGGGCGGCCTTCAAAATTCCCCGCGTTGGCCATAGACCAGGAGTCGAAGTTCACTGTAGAGGGCAAGGTCGGCGAGTTGATCAATGTGCGGATCAACCAAGATACCGAAAGTATCGGCTCGGCTTTCGGCTCTAATTTGGGCGATCAACTGGCCAATCAGATCAAGCTCGACTACCATGGCGAAGACGATGCAATTTTCCAGGAGATCCAGGGCGGTAATACCACCTTGGAATTGCCCAATACGCGTTTTGTCGGTTTTAGGCAACAGAACAAGGGCCTCTTCGGCATCCGCGCTAAAGGCCATCTCGGACCTTTCGCTTTTACTACCGTTGCAAGTCATGAGAAGAGCAAGAGCAACCGCCAGAGCTTCAAGGGTGGGGCCGCGGTCGACACCTTGGAGATCAAGGACCACCAGTATGTTCCCAATACCTATTTCTTTTTGCACGAGTTCTACCGCGCGAACCTGCCCGATTTTCGCCAATTGCTCAAAGGGGCCCAGTTTGGTCCCGAGAACTTTATCGATATAAACCGCCTCGAAGTCTATATCAACGATTTCAATACCAACAATGACGCCGAGCTTTTTGCCAAACCTGGTATCGCCTGGGTTGACGCTTCCGACACTTTGGGTACCAGTGAGATCCAGTGTTTCGATGCGGCCGGCGGCAGATTGCAGAACAGCGGCTGTTTCGAGGAGGGGACCTGGCACCGGTTAGATCCGGACGATGACTATACCGTCGTTGCCGAGGCCGGTTATATCATCCTCAATCGCGTAGTGAACGAAACCCACGCGATGGCGGTGCATTTCAAAGCGCTGGATCCGGGCTTTGATGGTCCGTTGCAAAGTGAGACGGCCCGGCTCAATGCCAGCACCGCATCCGATTCGCTGCAACTGAAGCTGATCAAGGCCCGCAACGCCCGGCCGGGTTTTCCGACCTGGAACCTGGAATGGAAAAACGTTTACCGCATCGCGACGGGTTTTTCCTCCGGGCGCAAATTCGATCCGAAGACATTGCTGGTCGATATCGTCAAAGAGGTGCCCGGCCAGGAAGACCAGCTCTCGCAGAACGGGCGCGCCTTCTTGCAATTGTTGGGTTTGGACGAACGCGGCAAGGATCCCGGCAGCCCCTCCGACCGCGTTATCGACGCCGATTATATCGGTCTCGACGATTATCGCGGCCACCTGATCTTCCCTGACCAACGGCCCTTTGACGCGCGGGCGCCAAAATACCGCGGGCTGATCGAAAAGACGATTCCCGAGATTTATGACAACCAGCAGCAGCGCGACAAGATCGAAGCCAGCCGTTATACGATTCTGGTCCGAGCAGCTTCCTCCGAACAGCGTATCCGGCTAGGAGGAGCATTTGGTGGAGTGCGGGCCGAGACTGTGGAGGTCCGTTTAAATGGCCGCGGGTTGACGCGGGGTTCGGACTACAATGTCGATTTTGTCGGCAATGTGACCTTTGTCGGTAATGTCGCCCAGGAAGTGGCCGACCCCGGCGCCGATTTGGAGATCACCTTTGAGTCGGAAGATGTCTTCGGGTTGGGTAGCCAACAGAAGACGCTATTGGGGCTGCGCACCGAATATGAGTTTTGGGGCGGGGACGGGCGTATGGGCAGCACCATGATCTACAATAACGAGCGCTCGAGCGAGCGCCGCGTGCGCATCGGCAATGAACCGAAGCGCACAGTGATCTGGAACTTCGATTTGCGCGCTCGCCGCGAGTCGCCGATCCTAACCCGAATCGTCGATATGTTGCCCTTGATCAAGACGGCGGTGCCCTCGGAGGTGGTGCTCGACGCCGAAATAGCCCAGAGTCGTCCGAATCTCAATACCAAGGGCAAGGGGTATATCGATGATTTTGAGGGCAGCGAAAGGCCCACTTCGCTGGCGATCGGCCGCACGCGCTGGTCGCCGTCGAGCGTGTTGGAGGATTCGCGCTATGGCGAGAACGAGCGCGGGCGCTTTATATGGTACAATCCCTTTGACGGGGTGCAGCGTACCGATATCTGGCCGAATCAGGAAGAACAGCTAGAAGCTCAGAACCGCCGTGCTGATATCCTGGCCCTTGAATTGGCTCCCAATGCGCGGGCCGCCGAGTCCTGGGGCGGAATCGTTGCGGCACTCTCGGCGGTCAACGATTTCTCGCAGTCTAAGTTCCTCGAAATTTGGGTGCGGGGCGAGGAGGGGATTCTGCATGTGAACCTCGGCGACCAGATTAACGAAGATTATGTCGCCAATGGTCGGCTCGACACCGAGGATGAACCCTTTCCCGGTCGTTCAACGGGCGATGGCCTAGTCTCCAAAGAGGAGGACTTGGGCGTCGACGGCCGCGACGACGAGGCCGAGTTGAATTTCTATCTGCTACTCCAGGACGCCAGTTTTGACACCACCGCGTCGCTCGACCAGCGCAAGCAGGCCTTCAACGCCTTCTATGGCGAGTCGACCCCCTTACGCCCGAATCATTCGGCCGACGATCCGGAAGGGGACAACTGGAAGTACGACCCGCAGCGCAATAAGAACGACTACAGCCGCATTAACGGCACCCAGCGCAATAAGGTGGACCTCGAGAGCGGCGATCGGCCCGATTCCGAGGATCTGAACAACAATGGGGTGCTCGATCAGCGCAATAATTATTACCACTACCAGATCGATCTTGCCTCGAATCGCTACGAGGTACCCGGCACGCATAGCCAGGGTTGGCGTCAGATCCGAGTGCCGCTCTTCGGCGACCATGTCCTGCGGGCTGGCCTGCCTGATTCCAGTCGCATCGAATACGCGCGGCTGATGCTCTCACACGGTCCCTTCGCCGACTCGGAAGCTACGGCGTTGGCCGAAATTGCGCTGATTGAAGTGGTCGGCAACGAGTGGCAGGAGGACGACGTCACGCGGCTTGACGAGCGCTATATAGTCGGTGAGGAGGAGGCGCTTGATGTCACGGTGATCGGCACGGACAAGAGCTTGAGCTACCGGCCGCCGCCGGGGGTTAAGCTGCGGCGCAATGTGCAGTCGCGCACCCGGGAGCGCGAGCAGTCGTTGGTATTGGCCTACGATGGGTTAGAGCCGGGCCATCAGATGTCGGCGACCAAGATCCTGAACCGGGCTGCTAATTATACCAGCTACCAGCGTTTGCGCATGTACGCATATGGCGATTCGAGCGAAACGATCGAATATGTACATGGTGATTCGAGCGACATGGTGCTATTTATGCGCTTTGGGGCGGATTCGACCAACTATTACGAGGTCATCAGCCCGATATTCCCGGGTTGGGAAGGGGGGCGTGCGGGCTGGAAGGGCAATCAGGTAGATGTCGATCTGTTGGTGATTTCCAAACTCAAAGCGCTCGCACAGTCGGGGCGAGTGGATACGACGACAGGCGAGTTCTACTATACCTATCAGGTGCGTGACCCACGGGGGGCGCCGATTGAAGGGAAGACTCACCTTTCCCAAGACGAATTGCAACGGCTCAGGGCCGAGGGTTATGACCCTTCGGTCGATCGCTTTTCCCTGGACCAGGTTTTTGTCAGTTCGGGCCGCCGTGGCGGCGAGCCAGCGATATACCGAGTGAGGGGCAATCCCTCGATGCAGTCGATCAAGCAGTTGAGCATCGGTTTGCGAAACCGGGCGGACAATCGTCGCTACAGCGGCCGAGTCTTTCTTGACGAATTGCGGCTTGACGAGGCTCGTAACGATCCGGGGTTTGCCGCATACGCCAAGTTCAACACCAAGCTGGCCGACTTTATGAACATCGACGGCAACGTACTTTGGCGCCAGGAGGATTTCCGCACCTTCGCCGGGTCGGGCGGCAATAGCACCGATCGTGAAGCCGGGATGTCGGCCTCCTCCAATATGCAGAAATTACTGCCGGGCAGTTGGGGTTTTTCGGTGCCGGTTAAGGTTAACCTGAACCGCGTGGTGAGTCTACCGCGTTTTGGCCCCGGTTCTGATGTCGAATTGACTTCCGAGGAGAAGCGGGAGCAGCAGTCGGTCAGTACTAAAGAATTCTACGACGTATCGATCAGCCGTCGGCAGGGCAAGAACTTTCTTTTGCGCTGGACCTTAGACCAGATGAACCTGCGTCTTTCGCACTCGCGTGAGAACAGTTCTGACCCCGTGCGCCTGCTCAACGAACGCGAGGCGCAGACGATGAGTTTTAATTATCGCATGCCGCTACCGAAACCGTCGTTGCAGATCTTGAGTTGGCTGCCGGAGTTTGTGCCCAAGGGGTTGGTCGAGTTGCGCTTCCGGCCGTTGCCATCGAGCCTGACCTACACCATGAACGGCAGTCGCCGGGTCTCGCGGCTTTTACACCGCGGCGACGCCACGCCGACCGAGCAGGAGGACTTCGGGCTCAACGAGACCTATGCCTCCAAACTCAACCCGTTCCAGGGACTCTCGGCCGATTACAACCTCAAGATAGACCGCGACCTGCGCAAAAAATTCGTTCCCGATATGCGCAGTTTCGGTCGCGAGGTCGGCCGCAAGCAGACGGCCGATGTCAGTTTCTCGCTGCGCTTGGTGCAATGGTTGGACCAAAATTATACTTTTAAAGCCAATTACGTGGAACAGAACGACCCGGCCCAACGCCGTGGTTCGGCGCCGATCGACTCGACGACGGGCGCGCCGTTCAAGACGTTTGATATCGATACCAAGAACGATCTGTCGATGCGTTTTAATTTTAAGTTACCTCAGCTGCTCAAGCGCTTGGGCAAATCTTCTGCCCAGGGCCGCAAGGCGAAAAAGAAAAAAGTGAGCGAAACGGACGAGGCTGAGCGCCCGCCCGCGCTAGAGGCGGCCACAGGGGAGGCCGAGGCTGAGCCGCAGAAGCGCAATAGCCCGTTTATCCTCCGTCGTTTGGTCGGTTGGACTGGCAATGTTATCGAGCCGATCAACGTCAACTGGCGTCGCAATACCAACGCGCGCAATTTCAATCTAATAGCTCGGCCACCGATCCTTTTTCAATTGGGTATTGCCGACTCGCTGAAGGTGCGGCGGGCGACCCAGGGGTTGACGACCCAGGACAATTCCTCGCAGACCTCCTCGCTCGAGGCCAGTTCGGGTTTGCGCCTGCCCTTCGGGATGAGCCTCAAGGTCAACTCCAACGAACAGACCACGCAGCGCAGCGGCTCTTCGCAGGACCGGTTGCGGCTGCAGCGCGAGCGCCGCTTCCCGCGTCTCAATCTCAACTGGGGGCGGGCGGATCGACTGCCCTATTTAAAGAAGGTGAACAATAGTGCGCAGGTGAATATGAACTTCGAGACTTCGACGAGCAGCGAGGGCGAGGGCAGCCTGTCCGACCGCGATTTGATCACCGAAGGGGCTTCGACCGAGTTTCGCCTCTCGTGGAACGGCCGCTGGCGTTGGGGGCCGACGACGACCATTGAGCGCGTAGTATCGACTTCCGAGAGTCGGGATTTCGAACTGGCTTCGGCCGAGTCGGACAGCAGTGCCTTTGGCCCGAGGCCCCTGCGCGGTACCAGCAGCAATGAACGCTCTTCGACGACCTTTAAGGTCACTTATAACCTAAAGCCCCGAAGTCTGCCTCTCTTCGGCAAGCTCAAAAGCGATGTCACGCTCAATTTCGAATTTGGCATCGAGGGGGCGACCCGTGCTAATGCCACCGCCGACGAGACGCGCACCCCGATTACTGAAACCGACCGTTGGAAGACGGAACTCTCGATGAGCTACAGCTTTAGCGAGAATTTTCGCGGCTCAGGGCTGATCCGGATCGAGAACAACAACAACAAATTGACCGACAAGACGCGCAAGACGAGGGAACTAAGGCTCTCGGGCACGTTCTTCTTGCGGTAAAGGATGTTGCCTGGTGCGGCTTGGGGAGGTATTTTCCCTGTTCAACCGACAGGAGCAACAGGCTTTGCTCAGCCTTACCGCCGCCCTGTTCGTGGGGTCGCTGGTGGCGGTGGGTGATTGGTTCTGGCCGGCGGTCTCGGAGGATTTTCGCGTTATACCGCGTGCGGTCGAACCGCCGTCGCTGCTCGAGGTCGCAATTGAGCGGCAAGGGCCGATTTCGCTCAATTATGCTACGGCCGTCGAGTTGATCGAGTTGCCCGGGGTCGGCACAAAAACCGCGGCTTTGATCGTCGACTTCCGCGGGAAGCGCGGCCCTTTTGAACGCGTAGAACAATTGTTGCAAATCAAGGGCATCGGCCTTCGGACCTTAGAAAAACTGCGTCCCTTGCTCAAAATCGAGTAGGAAGCGCTATTCCGCATTTGCAGGAGGGGTTGGGCATTGTTCGGATTCGGCAAAAAAAGCGCTACCGGAATCCATGTCAGCGGGCGGGTGGTACGCATTGCGACGCTGGGATCGGGGCGGGGCGGGGTCTGGCCGCTGGCGTTGGTCGAAAGCGAATTGGAACGCCCTTTCGATCTGGCGGCATTGGCCGATGGCGAGCAGCGCCAAGACTTGGTCTCAACGCTTAAAGAGATCGCTGATGAATGCGGCTTTGATTATGGCAACACCTGCATCTCGCTCGATCGGCGTCTTGCCTTGATCAAGCGCCGTCCGTTGGTCGCCGACGCCGATAAGGACAACTATGAGCACCTCCTGTGGGAATCCGAACAGATCTTGGCGGAGCAAGCTGGTGAGTTCAGCCAAGATTTCGTACTGACCCAGGACTGGGGGTTTGTAGTGGCGGCCAGATATAGCGCGCTCGATTGCTATCTCGATTTGGGCGATGAGGCTGGTTTTGCCCGTTTGGACGTCGATTTGGCGCCATTTGCCCTCTACAACGCGGGCGAATGCGCGGAGTTGTTGCCGGGGGAGGAATCGGAGCTCTTGCTCTACGCCGATGCGGGCGAGGCCTGGTTGATGCTGGTCGAAGAGGGTGAACCGCTGGCAGTCGGCAGTTGTACCTGGGAAGAGGAGGACGAGGTGGTCGAAGTGCTCGAAGGCACCGCCCGCAAGCTCCTGCAGGATGCAGGGGGCGATATTCAGCGCATCTGGGGGGCGGGAGTTGGCGATATGACTTGGAGCGAGGAGTTGGCCGGGAAGTTGGGAGTGCCGCGTTCTATTTTGGATCCGCTGGCCGCGGTCGACCCCGATTTGTTGGGCGAAGATGCTACGCCCGAGCAGCGCTCGGTTTATGCGATCGCGGTGGGTTTGGCGCAACGAGGGTTGGCCGGATGATCCGCGTTGAGCTTCTTCACGGCCATAGTCGCCAGGTGCCGCCTTGGGTGGGGCCGGCACTTTTTGCGTTGGTCCTCTGCGGTGGGTTGTACGGGCTCAATTGGCTCTATCCATTCGGGCAGATATTCGATTCTTCTTCGCAAGATAGGGTCGCCAACCAGGAGCTTTGGCAAAAAGAGGCAAATGGCGTCAACGACCCCGTCGCCGCTGGCGATTCTTGGGCAAACGATGTCGAAACGGTAGAGACGGCCGAGTCGTCGGGTTGGGGCGAAGCGCCTGTGCAAGAGCCTATGCCGGTTGTACAAGAGACACCGGCCGTAGCGCCGCGCGAAGAAGATCGTCCTCGTCCGGCATCTGTTCCGCTCGTAGTAAACGATTTTTCTCAGCCGGCGGTTGGCGATGGCGATCGACCGGATGGCCTGCGGTCTCCGCCCCGGCGTAGTACCGCCTGTCATTGGGCGGTGCGCATTAACGAACGCGTGCCGCCCGGGGTTCGCCTAGTCTCGTTGACCTGTTTTGCAACGGGAGAATACAGCCTCGAAGGGACCAGCGCGTCGCAACAGTCGTTGCGGGCATTCAGCGAAATCCTACAAAAAACACCATCGCAGGTCACGCTTTCTTCGTGGCAGGAGGGCAAGGCGAGCGCGAGGGTTTTGCGTTTCGCCTTCGATGGGCGTTTCTCCGAGTTGCCCGTCCGCGAGTTGGCGACGCTTTCATCCGACCAGGCCGCCCGGCTCTTTGGTAAAATGGCGCGTTGGGCCGACGAGAGCGGCTTGGACGGCCTGTCGATCAAAAAAAACATCACCATGCCCCTGCCGCCCGCCCGCATCCATCAACGCCAGAAGTTGTGGGGCACCGGATCGTATCAGCAGATCGGTGCTTTCTTGCAAAAACTGCAGCAGGTCGAGGAGATCGCGGTGCTGGGGGAAGTGGTGCTGATGCCGATTCAAGGCGATGAGCAAGGTTGGGCGGAGGCCCGGCTCTATGCGGTCGTAGATGTTGTTGTGGGCATGCCCTGAGGAGAGTCCCCTATGGACATAGCGATTTATCCCGGCAGTTTTGACCCCATCACTTTGGGCCATCTGAATATTCTCGAACGGGCGTTGGGCATTTTTTCTGAACTGACCCTGTTGGTGGCGATCAATCCCAACAAAGAGCCGCTCTTTTCGCAAGAAGAAAGTATGGAGATGATCTCCGAGGCGATTAGCGGGTTGCCGGGGGCAAAGGTCGATTTTCATAATGGGCTAACGGTCGATTACGCGCGAGAACACGGTATTTGCACCGCGGTGCGTGGTTTGCGCGCGGTGACCGATTTCGAGCACGAGTTCTCGATGGCGCTTACCAACCGCTCGCTCTGGGCCGACTTCGATACCGTTTTCCTGATGACCAAGGCCGAGTATATGTATCTCAGTTCTTCGGTGGTGCGGCAAGTTTCGCAGATGGGCGGGAACGTGGCTCAGTTCGTGCCGCCTTGCGTCGAGCGGCGTTTGCGGGAGAAATTCGGCCATGCCTGAGGGGCGGGAAGAGATAAGGGCGTTGTTGGCCCTAAGTCGGGTCGAGGGGCTTGGCCACGAACGGCTACGGCGTTTACTGGCCCATTTTGGCTCGGTTCAGGCGGTTTTAAAAGCTTCTGACTGGGAATGTGCCATCGGTAAAGGTGGGCCCTGGCGGCGACCGGGGCCCGCGGAGTTTGATTGGGCCGAGGTGCAATGGAAGCGGCTCAACGCGGAAGGTGGTCGTTGCTTGGCCCCCGGTGATGCGAGTTATCCCGAATTACTCGGGCAGATTTCATCACCGCCGCCGATTCTTTTTGCATTGGGGCCGGATGA
This sequence comes from Candidatus Latescibacterota bacterium, assembly GCA_015660315.1. Lineage (GTDB taxonomy): Bacteria > Latescibacterota > UBA2968 > UBA8231 > UBA8231. Next base: position 9,039 of record DQLG01000613.1, on the reverse strand, counting down.
CCTGGTAGGGCCAACGGTGGCGATCGTCGGACCGCGCAAAGCTTCGGAATACGGTTTGCAAATAGCGGGTGAGTTAGCCCGTGGTTTAGTGCAATGCGGGGTTTGTATCGTCAGTGGAATGGCCTATGGCGTTGATGCCGCCGCCCATGAGGCGGCGCTTGCAGCCGGGGGGCGGACGATTGCGGTATTGGGTTGCGGGCCGGATGTGCCTTATCCCCGAGCGCATACCGGGCTTTACCGCCAGATCCGCGAACGCGGGGTGATCGTCTCCGAATTCGCCTGGGGTAGCCAACCGAATAGGCAGACCTTTCCGCAGCGCAACCGGATTATCAGCGGACTGAGTCTTGGGGTCATCGTCGTCGAGGCACCTCAAAAGAGCGGGTCGCTGATCACGGTAACGCATGCGGTGGACCAGAATCGCGAAGTCTTCGCCGTGCCCGGTGACGTGCGGTCGGGGGCGAGTGCGGGCTGCCACCGGCTGATCAAGGACGGGGCGAAGTTGGTGGAGGAGGTGGGTGACGTATTGGAGGAGCTCGCGGGTTGGGCGCCACCGGCCAGCAAGGCAATGTCCCTGCCGGAATTACCTCCAGAGGACGCGCGTATCTACGGCCTGCTCTCTCGTGAGCCGCGGCATATCGACGAACTCGCCCAGGATAGCACCCTGCCACCGCAGGCTCTGTTGGACTCGTTGCTCAGGTTGGAGTTGGATGGCTTGGTCGATCAGTTGGCGGGCAAGCGTTTTTTGCGCCGGGCTGGTTGACGCCCTTCCGCGTTTCTGCTGCATAACCCTACGACAGACAGGACGACCTGGTAGGCGGTGATTGGCTCGCTCTTGCCCTTCACTTCTATTGGACCGAGCACCTGGGCCTCGGTCTCGTCTTCAATTAGGTCGTAGGAGTTTTCGCTGATCAGCACCGTATCGTGTTCGGCGGCGCTTTCGAGCCGGGCGGCTATATTGACGGAGTCGCTGATGACGGTGTAGTCACGGCGGCGTAGCTTGGCACCGATAGCCCCGATAATCACATTGCCGGAGTTAATACCGACGTGGATGTTGCGTGTTTCTTCACGGCCCTCGTTAAAGGTGGCTAGAGTCTCGATCATCACCAGGCCCGTGTGCGCCGCGTTGAGTGCCGACTCCGCGTCCGAACGTCTGTCGTTGCTGATGAAAACCGCCATGATTGCGGTGGCCGACGAATCTGCGAGGTAGTGCTGGATGGCCTGGCGTTCGCGCAGCAGTCGTCGCTCGGCGATTAGTTTGCGGTGGTGACTACGATCTTGTCGGGCACGAAGGGCTTGGTCCGGTAGCCCGAGATACCGGCGTGTTCGCCCTTGGCCCTGTTGAGGGGGCGTCGGTCGCCGTCAGCAGCAGCGTATAAATCGTGCAGCTCGTCTCGTTGCCTGAGCGCACGCGGCCGTTTCGCGGCCGTTCATCAGCGGCATTTTCGATTCTGTGATCACCAGGTCCGCTACATTTTCGATCGCCAACTCAAGCCTTTCTTCGCCATCCTTACCCGAAATAATATCAAAGCCCTGCTGCGCCAAGCTCTGGGTTGAGAAGCGCGGGTTGTACGCCCCGCCGCCGCTGTCGTCAACGACGAGGATAAGCGGTTTGTCGCCGTTTGCGGCGCCATTCTATTCCAGAAGGGGGACTAGTCTTCTGATGAGGTGATCTGCAGAAGATCGCTCTGGTTTTGGCGAGCAGTAGAATCGCGGTTGAAGAAAGGGCGGGTCCATCGCCAGAGGGTATAGGCTCCGGCGCACAGGGCGATGACAACGGCGAAGGGTGTTTGCCAATCCATCTAAAAACCGAGGGTCGTGCCCAACTGATAGGTTATCAGCGCGCCGAAATAAGCGAGTATGGTCATATAGGAAAAGCTGAGCAGGGGCCAACGCCAAGAGCCGGTTTCTTTTTGCATGACGACGAGAGTCGATAGGCATTGTGCGCAAAGGGCGAAGAAGACCATAATCGAGAGCGCTACCGGTAGTGTGTAGATCGGCCGCCCATCGGGCCAGGTCGCGGCGGCCAGCGTGGTGCGCAGGCTGGTGGATTCCTCGTCTTCGCCGTCGCCGAGGCTGTAGATGGTTCCCAGGGCTGAAACTATGATCTCGCGAGCGGGAAAGGAGGCAATTACGGCCATGCCGATGCGCCAATCCCAGCCCAATGGTCGCACGACGGGTTCGATTATGCGACCTGTTTGGCCGAGATAACTGTGTGCGACCCATTCGGCCGCGTGTTGCTTCTGCAAGGCGTCGAGGGTAGATGGTGCGGCGGCGTGGCGTTCGATCGCGTGGCGTTCGGCGACGTCGGCGTCGCGGGGGAAATAAGCCAGGGCCCACATGGCGATGGTCGTCGCGAGGATAATGCTGCCGGCGCGTACCACGAAGGCGCGGCCGCTGTGGTAGACTCGCAGGAGCACGGTGCGCGGATCGGGGATTTTATAGGAGGGCAATTCGAGCAGGAAGGGGGGTGGATCGCCTTTGAGCAAGGTCCGTTTGAGCAACCAGGCGATGGGGATGGCGATGAGCATGCCGAGTCCGTAGAAGGCGAGTAGGGCCAAAGCTTGCAGGCCAAGCAGGCCACCGAGCAAGGTGCGATCGGGTACGAAGGCACCGATGAAGAGCACGTAAACCGGCAGACGCGCAGAGCAGCTCATAAGTGGCGCAACGAGAATCGTGGCGATGCGGTCGCGGCGATCTTCGATGGTGCGGGCGGCCATAATGCCGGGTACGGCGCAGGCGAAGCTGGAGAGCAAGGGGATGAATGAAGTGCCCGAGAGACCGATGCGGGTGAGCAGGCGATCCATTAAGAGTGCGGCCCGGGCCATATAGCCGCTGTCTTCCAAGAGGGCGATGAAAAAGAAGAGGATGGCAATCTGTGGCAGGAAGATAAGTACTCCGCCGACGCCGGCGATTAGACCGTCGACTATTAGGCTTTGCAGCGGCCCCGGGGGGATCAGGGCCGAAACGCTGTTGCTGACGGCGGCGAATAGCGCGTCGACACCGTCCATCAAGGGGCCGGACCAGGCGTAGATGGCCTGGAAGACGAGGGCGTTAATCAGTAAGAAAGCCAGGGCGCCGAAAAAACGGTGGGTGAGAATCTTATCGGCCCGGTCTGAGTGGTTGGGCTTAGATTTGGTGGGTTGGGACAGCGTGTCGGTGAGCAGGTGGTCGATCCAGGCGTAGCGCGCATTGCTCTCTAGTTCGGAGAGGGTGTATTCGGGATCGGCGGCGCGCAAGATAGCCAATTTGTCTGGAGCGTCTCTGGGTGCTTGCGCGAAGAAGCGGTTTTCCGCGTAGCTGTCTTCGTCTACGAGTGCGCGCAGGGTTTCGACGGCGGAGAGTGGGTGGGTGGCCAGCGCCTGTAATTCGCCAATGCCTTGTAAGAGGGCATCGGGCAGTGTGACCCGGTGCTGATGCGCTACGGGCGCGTCCGATACGCTCGGGTCTTTGTTGCTGAGTGTGGCTAATGCACTGCGCAATTCGTCGAGGTTTTCGCGTCGATGCGCACAAATCGGCACGACGGGGGCACCGATCTTTTTTGATAGGGCCTCGGCATCGATGATGATTTCCCTCTTGAGTGCAACATCGGTCATATTGAGCGCGATGACCATTGGCAAATCAGTTTCGGCGAGCTGGGAGACGAGATAGAGGTTGCGGCGTAGGTTGCTGGCGTCGACGATGGCGAGGATGCCGTCGATGGGCGGGGCATCTTGCTGTTGGCCCAAGAGCACGTCAACGGCGAGCATTTCGTCGGGCGAATGCGCGGCGAGACTGTAGGTGCCGGGCAGGTCGACGAGTTCGATCGTCGTGCCCGTGGCCAAGGTCAGGGTGCCGACTTTGTGCTCGACAGTAACGCCTGGATAATTACCGGCCTGTTGGGAAAGCCCGGTTAGGGCGTTGAAGAGCGTCGTTTTGCCGGTATTGGGATTGCCGATGAGCGCCAGGGTTTGCACGCGAGACGGCGTTTGCACAACGGACCTGCTATTTGGGAAGTGCTATGAGACGAGGCGAATCGAGGTGGCGTCGCGTCGTCTCATAGCCAGGCGGGTTTCGCCGATTTGCACGATGAGCGCCGAACCAGCGCGCAATACGCGCAGTGGCTGGCCGGGCAAAAAACCGAGCTCGCGCAGACGCGAAGCCAAACGCGGTGCTGCCGCTATTGAGGAGATTATTGCTTCGCAATTCAAGGGAAGTTGCGATAGATCGAGACTGGGCGTTGCGGACTGCGGCATTTTGCGAAGTACCACGCTATTTATCCAGCTAATTAGGTGAAAAATAAAGATTGGCAATGGAAATAGATGTTTAGGGTGCCAATAGGTTGTTTGGTATACCAAACACAATGCAAATATAATCAGTGCAAGTGCTAAGTCAATGTGTTTTTAGAATTAGCTGATAGAGCGAAAAAAGTTATAACAGAAATATCAAAAAAAGTTGACACATAGACACCGAGTGTATATATTGCCAATCGGTTGTTTGGTATATGAAACTACCGGTTGTGTAGATATCTTTTTGTTGTGCAATTACAACTTAAGCTGGAGTATGGGAAAGAATGAGCATTATTTTGCGCTGTGATCATTGGCTCTGCAACACTTTGCGGGCCGTGTTCTTTAGTGGCTTACTGGCTCTGCCGTTGGCGGCAGAAGATCAGCGACCTGCGGTCGCCGATGGCCCCTCCGACAAACCGCATGTGCGCACGGCAGGCCGCGGAACTTCTCTGGGCGGTTATATCGATCACGAACTATTCTGGAATGATAAAAAGAAGACGTTTGACCAGCATCGTTTTATTCCTTTTATCCACGGTGAAGTCAGCGATCGCATTCACGTGATGGCCGAACTCGAATTTGAGCACGGCGGCTTACTCAAGGGTTCGGGCGATAGCGACGGGGAAATCAAACTTGAATTCGCCACTCTCGACATCAGCTTTGCCGAGTCGTTCAGTTATCGCGGCGGCATCATTCTTTCGCCCTTGGGCAAATTCAACCTCAACCACGATAGTCCACTCAATGATCTGAGCAATCGACCGCTGGTCGCACGCGAGATCGTGCCAACGACGCTAAGTGAGGCGGGCATGGGTTTTTTCGGTACGGTCTATCCCGGCGATGAGTCTGTGCTTGGTTACGAGTTATATCTGGTCAATGGTTTCAACGAAGCCGCCGGCGCACGGATCCGCTCGGGGCGGGGTAGCCATAAGGCCGACAATAACGAGGAAAAATCGCTGGTCGGTCGTTTGAATTACAGTCCTTTTTTGGGCTTGGACTTAGGTGGCTCGTTTCACCGGGGCGCCTATGACGACAAAGGGGAGCACAACTTGGCCATCTACGCCGCCGATATCAGTTATAATTGCGGCCCGTTGGATTTCAAAAGTGAGTTCGCCAGCGCTTCAATTGATGGGGCTGTTGAAGATGCTCGCTCTGGATATTATGCCCAGGCGGCTTATCACTTTTTGCCCGGGGTGTTGTCCCAATTCCCGAATTCGGTGTGTACAGCTTCGTTCCGCTATGACAGTATCGATTTGGGTTCGCGGGAGGAAATGCGATTGACCTTCGGGTTGAATTTTCGCCCGGAAGAAGAGACCGTGATGAAGCTCGATTACGAGATTTACGACCGGGACGAGGGCAGCAATGGCTTGATCTTTTCGGTGGCTTCCTATTTTTAAGCCGAGACCGAGCTGGGGTGCATAAAAAAACCCATCGGTTTGTTCGCGTATCGATCGGAGCGATTGGTCTTTATTGCGATAAACTCTACTGCAAAATGGGCGACGAGGTTATCTTTCTACGAGTTATCATGATTAGATACATTGCATTTATTGCGTTCGCGTTTCTAACGGGCGCCGCTGTTGCCGACGAGATCGGCAACGTCCAGGTTTTCCTGACGCCGGATGAGGGACGAGATAAGCTCTTCCCCGATGCTGTGGAGTTTGTGCGCGAGGTGCAACACCTCGACGTCGTGGTCAAGCAACAACTGGCCGCCGACTTGGGACGCTCCTTCGCCGACGACAGCCTCGAAGTCTATCTGGCCTATGGCGAAGGGCATGCCTTCCAGGGCTATGCGATCGTCTCGGAGGAGATCGGCAAATTTCGCCCGATCACTTTTATGGTTGGCATCGATTCGCGGTTCACGGTCTTGGGCGCGTCGGTGCTGGTGTATCGCGAAAGCCGCGGCGGACAAGTGCGGCAACCGCGTTTTTTGCGCCAGTACCGTGGTAAAAGCCTCAAGGATCCCGTGCGTATCAATCGCGATATCGTCAATATTACCGGAGCTACGCTCTCGGTGCGCTCGCTCAACTTCGGGATGCGCAAACTATTGGCATTGACCGAACACTTCTACCAACCTCGACAGAGTGCCATGCAGTAATGAGGTATTTTAACGGTCGTTCGCAGCTCGCGCGGATGGATTTCAATACTCGGCTGATCATGACCTATTTCCTGGTTTTTATGCTGGCGGCGGCCGCGCTCTCGATCTACATGTCCTACCAAAAGACGCAACTCTCGGTCCGGGGTGCAGCGGAATATTATCGCGGCAGCGAGCAGGGGATGAGTTTTCCCAAGGAAGAAGCGGAGCTGATCGAGACTTCCCATTTCCATTTGTTCATAATGCCCATGGTCTTTTTGACGACCGGGCATCTTTTTTTGCTCAGCGCCTGGAGCCGCCGCTGGAAGACCTTTGTGATTTCCTCGTGTTTCGTTTATATCGCCCTAGATGTGGCCAAGCCGTGGTTGGTGCGTTATCTCGGAGCGGGTTGGGGGGCGTTGGCACCGGTGAATTCGGCGCTATTGGGGCTGACGATGTTGCTGTGTATTCTGGTGCCGATCTATGAGATGTGGTTTTTGCCGGAACAGCGGCGGGAAGTGCCGCCTGTTTCTTGAGTAGAAGCCTAGGTGATCGATAATATCATCGGCCCTCGCAAGAAATCCCCGACACTTACTCCTCCCAAGTGGACTTAGGGCGCTACCCTGCCCGTCTTCTATACTCTACTGTCTCGCCGCCGCATAGGTCTGATACGGAGCCGGGTCCGGTGCCTCGATGGCGAAGAGTACTGCGTCGGTGGAGGCATTAATCGCCAAGCGCTGTTCTTGTTCGCCGATCAGGCCGCCGTGGTTGCTCCAGGCGTAGGCCCAGTAGAAAAGCGTCGAGAAAGGTTGCAGCGCAGGGTTTTCGCCCGGAAAGGCGACGGGTTTCCGTTCCTTTATTTTCCCGTTGTCGAAAGCGCCGGTGTTTTGGTCCTGGGCTTTCAATAATTGTATGGACATGTTAAGATCCTTTTGATGTAATATGTCTTAATGTTAAACTATTTATTGGATGCGGTAAATGATAAAACGATTCGCGGTGAGCGCGGAGAGCGGAGATGGCTAATGACGGCTTTGTTGTTGTTTGGCATAGCGGCGGGCGCAGCGGCAGACTTTTATGCGCACTGGGGTGACGGGAAGGCGGAGTTGTCGAGTTATAAAATCGTGCAGCCCCGTTATGGCGAGCTGCGCGATACCCCCCTCCGACGCCTTAGACCAACTAGGGAGAGAAAAATTAGCAACCGGAGAACGGTAGGTAATAGAAGGGATAAGTGGGGCTTAATACAAAACCCCCACCAGTTTTGAGTGACCGGCGGGGGTTTTGTATTGGTGATTGATAATCGCCGAGCTTAGGCTTCGTATTTGGCCATCAGGCCGCGGAGGTATTTTACGGCTTTGGGTACGGCGGTGGCTTCTTCTTCAATGTCTTGGCCTTCATAGACTATTGAGAGCCAGCCATTGTAGTTTACGCCTTTTAGGATTTCGAAGATACGCGGGTAGTTGAGCCATTCTTCGGTGCCGTTTTGGATGCGGTAGATCTTGCAGCGCACGTGTACGGCAAGGGGGGCGGTTTCTTCGATGCTGCCATAGAAGTTGAGGGCGGGGTCTTCGTGCCCGCGTTGGCCTGAGGCGCCGGGCGAGCCGACGTATTGGCCGGTATCCAAGATATGCGAGAAGTAGGGGTTGTCGACTTCTTTGATGATGCGACGCACGTCTTTGCCGGTGCGGGTGACGCAGCCGTGGTTGTGGTTATGCAGGCCGACGACGACGCCTTTTTCTTCACCATAGGCGGCGACTTCTTTGAGGCAGGGCGTCATCCGCGCTAAGACATCTTCTTCGCTGTCGCCTTCGGGTATCCAGGCGGCGAAGACTCGCACGAGGGGGATGCCCATAAAGGCGGCGACATCAATCCACTGTTTGGCGGTGGCGACTTCGTTTTCGAGCTCTGCCAAGGGTTTGCCGAAGTTGGAGCTGACGCCGATGTAAGAAAGCGCGATGCCGCGTTTGAGGGCCTGCATACGGATTTTGCGCAGGTAATCTGGCTCTAAGGAAGCGAAGGCGCGGGTGTGTAGGTCGATACCGTCTAAACGCAGCTGATAGGCGCGTTCTATAAACTGTTCTAAGTCGATTTTTCCGGCGCCGAATTCGTCCTTATAGCTTAGGGACATGCAGCCTAACTTGAGCATAGAGAAGGCTCCTTTGCTGTCTTGCAAGTTGGTTGGGTATGAGGCTCATAAATTCGTGCGGGAAAAGATAAGGAAATGGGCTGGATGGGGCCAAGGGGTAGTGTCGGGTGCTTTTAGGCGCCTCATGCTCCAGTTATAGAAGATAAAAATAAAATGGACGGGGTTGTGCTTAATCCTGACCTGTCTGGAAATAATCCCGTAGTGTTTCGAAGACAATCCTATGACCAGATTCTTTCCAGTGGCCGTCTACTTCGTTAAAGAGTAAGATGTCTTCCTGGTTTTTCTTCGTGTCGAAGGGAGCATGCAGGTCGATAAAAGGGATGCTTTTTTCCGCGAGAACTTCTTGTATGTGGCGATGCAAACCCTGCTGTCCAACCGAGAAATTGGCGGGCCAGCCGTAAAGGGGGTGTTGTTTTCCCAAGAGGATCTCGTCGGGCCAGGTGAAGCCCGAGGGGACGAGTGTGACGTGCAGGGCGATATTCATTTTGTTGAGGTGGACGGCGATATCGAGTACGACTTGCAGGGTCGAATCGACATTGGCGCGCAGGTCGCTAGGCCAGTTGGTG
>DQLG01000051.1 GCA_015660315.1 Candidatus Latescibacterota bacterium | reverse complement strand
GTCTCACTGTTGGCGACCGATCGCGCTGGCGATTTGCCGAAGGCCTTGCGCGTGCCGATCGATGCCGACGAATATTTTCTGCTAGAGAATCGCCAACAGCGCGGTCGGCGCGGTGCGCCCGAGGGCCAGGTCGTGCGCGGAGTTGATCAAGACGAGGTGTTGTGGCTCGAGGAGGGAGAGATCGAGTTGGAACAGGGCGTGTGGACGGGGGTGGAGGACTACGATGCTTTTATTCCGGGTTCAGGGGTGCTTATTTGGCATATCGACGACGGGGTAATTGAAGCGCATATGGCCGACGGGGCGATCAATAATCGCCCGGAGCGACAGGGGATTGCTTTGGAGGAGGCCGATGGTTATCGCGATATCGGCAATCCGGTTTTTGAGCGTTTGCGACAGATCGAAGGCTCGCCCGATGATCCGTTCTTTGTCGGCGGACAAACGCTTTTCGGTCCGGGGACCCGACCCGATACGCGCAGTAATCGCGGTTGGGACACAGGCATCGAGATCGAGGTCCTTTCTGATTTGGGCGATACGATGCAGGTGGCGATCCGCTTTGTGCGTTCGCGGCCGGGCTGGCCGCTGGCATTGGCCGGGGATGGCCTTCTGCAGGCGGCCGATCTGGACGGCGACGGGGCGGACGAATTGCTTTTTGAAGCGGATGCCGGGATAGGTTATGCCGATGCAGCGGGCATAGCCGAGTGGGGGCTCGCGGCGAGCCGGTTGCTGGCCGTCGGCGACGGTGACGGCGACGGCCAGGCGGAGATTTTCTCCCTGGGCGACGGAGTGGCCGCTTGGTCGTTGCACGCAGAGGAACCGCTGTGGTCCACGGATTTGGCTTGGACACCCCAGGACGCGCTCTTCGACGCCGACAAGCGTCTCGGCGAGGGTGTCCGTGGTGCCGCCTTGTTGTTGGCGGGACCGGAACAGCTAAATACTTTTATTGCAGATAGCGGCGCGTTGTGGGACCGGTCTCTGCCGACGGGTTTTCTCGCCAGCATGAAAGTGCAGGACGGGGGCTCCGTAGAGGATGTATTTGTTGCGTCGGCCGATGCGTCTTTTAGCCCGCTTGACGGGCCCGGCTTATTACCGCCAGCAGTGGGCGATCTCAACGGCGACGGCCTGCTGCAGACGGAAGTCGTCCTGGCCGACAGTGGTGGGGCTGTAATGGTGCATCTTGCAGGGAAACCGATTGAGTTGGGCGATTCGCTGGCATCTGCGCCCGTTTTGGGCGACTTGGACGGCGATGGGACTTTGGAAATCGTCTTGCTTACACGCAATGGTGTGATACACGTGCTGCGGGCCGATGGGGCACGCCATGCTGATTTCCCGTTTGAGATACCTCGTTTTGCGAAAGTCGGCGATCTGTATTTCGAAGCAATACTTTTCGATATCGACGCCGACGGCAAGCAGGAGATTTTCGTAGCGGGGCGCAGCGGGATATTTGCTATTGACGATGATGGCAAACTGCTGCCGGGCTTCCCGCTGCTGACAGCTTCCCCGCCGACGGCGTCTCCTGTAGCACTTGATATAAACGGCGACGGTCGTTTGGAACTGGCGGCCCTCGACGGCGAAGCGCTCTATGTCTGGGATCCGCAGCGGGTGATGGCTGGTTATACGGGCAGCAGCGCGCACTGGCCCCAAGCCCGGGCTGATGCGGCTGGTACACGGGCTGTAAGTGTCACCGTCGAACCGACGGTGGAGCCCGATCGTGCGCTGTTGCCGCAAGCCAAAGTTTACTGTTATCCGAACCCTGTTGGCGTCGGTGAAGAAGCGCATATGCGTTTCGTGCTTAGCGAAGCCGCGTTCGTCGAGCTCGACGTGTTCGACGCTTTGGGGGCGCGAGTCGGCAAGGGGCATATGGATTCGTTTGCAGTGGGTGAACACCAGATCGCCTGGTCCGTCGACGACTATCAAAACGGGCTCTATATCTGCCGCCTGCAGGCGCGCAGTATGGGTGGGCGGCGAGCGGAAGTGATGGTAAAAATGGCGGTGAGCCGATGACGAGATTGGTTTTCATGCTAGGGCTGTTGTTGGTTACGGGCTGGGTGGGACCTGCTGCTGCGCAGAATCACCCAGAGCTCGACTGGCAGGTGGTCGAGACGGAACATTTCCGCATCCTCTACCATCAGGGCTTAGAAGGGGCGGCCGCGCGAACGGCGCAAATTGCCGAGGCCGCTTATGATCCTATTACCAAGCTCTATGGCTATCATCCGGATGATAGGGTGCGGATCGTACTGAAGGACTATGACGATTACGCCAATGGCGCCGCATTTTTCTATCACGACACGATCGAGATTTGGACCACTGCGCTTGATCACGACTTTGATTTACGCGGCACTTCTGACTGGTTACGCAATGTCATAACCCACGAGTTCACGCATATTATTTCATTGGGCACTGCACGCAAGGGATCGCAGCGCGTGCCGGCGCTTTATCTGCAGTATTTCGGGTATCAGCGCGAGGAGAATCGCCCCGATATTCTGATCGGTTATCCCGACGCCATCGCCTCTTATCCAGTAATGAGCACGGTGGTGCCGATGTGGCTGGCCGAGGGCGCGGCGCAGTATATGGCCGAGGGCGCGCACCAGGACCGTTGGGATGCCAATCGCGACATGGTGCTGCGTGCACAAGTGCTTTCCGGTGAACAGTTACCCTTCGACCAGATGGGCATTTTCGGCAAACACGGTTTTGGCAACGAATACGTCTACGATCACGGCTACGGTTTGGTGCGCTATATTGCCGAGACCTATGGCGAACAGAAAATCGCCGAGTTGTATAGGGCGGCGTCTGCCTGGCGCTCACTTGAAATTGACGGGGCGTTCGATAAGGTCTTGGGAAAAAGCGTCGACGAACTATATGACGAGTGGGTTGTGTCGATGCGGGCCGGCTATGAGGCACAAGTGGCGAGTTTGGGCGAGTT
>DQLG01000067.1 GCA_015660315.1 Candidatus Latescibacterota bacterium | reverse complement strand
CGTCAACCGGGTCAATTTTAATCTCAACCAGATCAGCGTCGGCGGTCGCGGTCGCTTGGGACGCTATGGCCGTGTGGCTGCTTCGTTTACTTACGATCGCTACGATGCCAGTGTCGAGAGCGACGCCTTTAGGCCGCGTCGCGACGGGCAGGTCGGCTTTGAACGCATTGAGCAGAAGCCCTATGGCTATACCTATCTCAATGGTTTCGGCCTGGGGCTGACCTATCATATGGATTTGATCGCGCGGCGACGCGATCGCGATATCAACCCGTTGGGGCGGCAGATTCGTTTTCGCTACGATCGCATGTTTAACTATTTTATCGAGGGATTTAACCAGAACGCGAGTTTTATCGACGAGCAGTATCTCAATCTTTTTTATAATCAGGTTACCCTCGATTGGAACGAATATATCGGCCTCCCCTGGAACACGCGGTTGGGCATGCGTTTTTACGGAGGGTTGGTCGCTAGTGACAAGGTCGACGATAAGGATCAAGTCAACGATTTCTTCGATTACCATCTCGGTGGGCTAAATTTTATGAAGGGGTATACCTTCTACAGCATCGAGGGCCGCAAGGCGATGATGGGCACGGCGACCTTGCGCTTTCCGTTATTACCGCGGGTCGGCAAACGCTTTATGCATTTGTATTTCGACAAGGTTTACGGGGCGGTTTACGGCGATATCGGCAAGGCCTGGGACGGTGATATCGGCGATCCGGACGAGTTTTACGGGCGCGAAGGTCCCTTGCGTTCGCTGGGTGGGCAGTTGCGGTTCGATATGGTTTCTTATTACAGTTTGCCGACCCGGGTGCAGATGGATTGGGCTTATGGGGTCGATGAGGTGGTCGAGCGCAGTCCGTGGAAGTTTTATCTTACGGTACTATTTGGTTATTTGTAGGGATCTGAAGTTGTAGGGCAGCCTGGGGAAGACGGCGCCTGGGATCTCCCCAGACGCCTCGTTAGCATGCTATCGGTAGAAGTTGAATCCATCGATTTTTGTTGGAGGAATAAGAAGATGGTGAGAGTAGGGGGAGCAATAGTTTTTTCGATAATGGTCGCTATGTCTAGCGGTGCTGAGCAATTGCCGAGTATTCTTAGTGTGGAGGGGCAAGCGTTTTTGATGGGGTTGGGGCCGATGGCGGCGGATGACGGCCCTGTGGTTACGCCTGAGACGCCGGTGGAAACTCCAATGGCAGCGTCTAGCAGTGGTGGTAAAGAGGTGAAGTCACCTAAGCGTGCTTTTCTTTATTCGGTCTTGGTGCCGGGGTTGGGAGAATGGTATGCGGGTGCGAAGACGCGGGGGCTGGTGTTCTTTGGAATTGAGGCGGTGGCGTTAGGGGTATGGTCGAGTTGGATCGGCAAGGGTAATGACATTGAAGACGAGTTTCGCGCGGTGGCCGACGAAAAATGGGATCCGCTCAATTACTTGGCCTGGCGCGGTTCGACGATTTCGCGGAATTCATCGATAACTCATGCGTTGCCTTGCTCTAGCTATGTGGAAGTCTATTTGGAAACCGGCAATCTCAAAGGTTGCGACGCCGCCGAAATCCAGCAATACTACGAGCTCATCGGAAAATACGACCAGTTTGCGGCTGGTTGGACCGATCTAGTCCGGGTCGAAACGGGGAATCCCATTCAGCCGACCGAGGTTGATTCGGTCGAGAATTTTTTGTCGGAGCAGCGACTGACCTATGAGGTACGGCGCGACGACAGCAATAAATATTTAAAACGAGCGTCGACATTAACCGGGTTGATAATGATCAACCACGTGTTCAGCGCGATTGATGCGGCACGGGTCGCCCGGCTGCGTTCTGCAGGAGTCGACGAGGCCGCGCTGGCGCGGCGGACGCGCATGGCTGTCGTAATGCAGCCTTGGCAGCGACGGCAGGTGCCGATGCTTATGGCCTATAAACCTTTCGATTGAAGCAATGTTAAGATTCGCAATACTCATTCTGCTGCTATTATTGCCCGTGGCCGCCTCAGCGAGTAAATCCCAAGGTGCGTTTTGGCGTTCATTGCTTATACCGGGTTGGGGGCAGCGTTACACGACGGGAGAAGGTGGACGGTTCTTCGCCGCTGAATTGGTTTTTTGGGGCGGTTATTTTGGCTTTGAGCGGCTCGGCGATATTCGTCGTGAGCAATACCGCGCCTATGCGGCGGAGAAGGCCGGGGCGCAGCCCGCGGGCAAGGGGCGGGAGTATTTCGACGACCTTGGCTTTTATCAGAGCCGACTGGAGCACAATCAGTTTTCCCGCTATAAGGACGGCCCAAACGCGAAGGCGTACCCGCTAGGCCGCGATTCCTTTTGGGAATGGGCCGGGGACCCTTCGCGTGAACGCTATCGCAGCTTGCGCAATTCGAGCACTACAGCCGGGCGGCAGGCGGTCTTTATGACCGGATTGCTGGTGGTTAACCACCTTGTTTCGGCGGTGCATGCAGCTCGGACAGCCGGTGGTGCGGGCGATATCCGAACTACGCTAATACCTAGTCTTAATCCCGGGCGCTTGAGGGCGTCACTAGCGATCGTGCGGCATTTCTGATGAATTGGCTGTGGATCGTATGCCTGCTGCCGTTGGCGGCCTTTGCTGAAGAGCGGATTTGCGGCACCCGCTGGTTGCAGGAACATCGCGACGAATTTCCGGCGTCTGCGGCTAAAACGCTTGATGTAGTACAGGAAACAGGGCCGATTGAAGTGGGGACACAGCGCGCCTTTTTGGTTCCCACCGATCCTCTGCTCAATTTGGCTACCTGCCGTTTTAAGGGTGAGCACTGTTATATCTTCGTCGAAGAAAGCCAGTGGGATATTATTGTCGCGCAACCCGATGTCGACCAGCTTGGGGCGCTTTTCGAGGAGAAGACCCCGGCTGATGCCGATCGCGGAGTCTACGATATGGCAGTTGAAGCCTTCGGGGAGGCGGCCGACGAAGATGGGGACCCCCGCATTTTCATTTTGCTGCTCGATATTCCCGACGATCGTGTGGTCGGATATTTTGACCGATCGGTTTATGGGCATGTACAAGAAGAGTTGAGGCGCGATACCATTTATCTCGATGCGCGCAAGCTGGTTTTTGAAGCCTATCTCGGTCGTGGGACGCTGGCGCACGAGTTGCAGCACTTGATCCACTGGGGACACGACCCGGATGAAGAAGCCTGGATCGACGAAGGGCTTTCGGGTCATGCCGAGACCCTGACCGGTTTTCCCGAGACGGATCCGAGCATGGTGCCGAATTTTCTCGACGATACCAGTCGCAACCTGACCTCTTGGCCTTTTGTAGCGGGACCGGAAAGTTATGGCAAGACCTATCTTTTTGCGTCATTTCTTGCCGAGCGCTACGGCGCAGGGTTGATTCGCCAAATCGTGGCCGAGTCGCGCAATGGGATATTCGGTGTCGATGAAGCTTTTAAAAGCGAGGGTTGGGTGCAGGACTACGCCGGGGCCTGGGCTTTGTGGATTGCCGCGAACTATGCTGGCGATGATCCCGCTTTTGGTTATGGGGCACTCAATGGACGTAGGGCGTTCGCTTTTCCCGCGCCGGAAGTACCCTTCAGTCCAATAGACGGGGCAGTAGCCAACCAATGGGGCACGACCAATGTGATTCTTCGCTCGGCGGGTGATCTCGAGGTTGATTTTGCCGGGGCAGCTGATGGGCGTTATGTCGTCTGGGTTTATGCGATGCGGGATAACTGGGGTGAGATGGTGCAAATGGAACTCGGCGCGGACAATAGGGGGCGGGTCGCGTCGGTGGAAGTCGATAGCGTTGCGGTAATCATAGGTCGTGCATCGCGGGTGGGTGAGAACTTTACCCTTGCAGCCCGCCGTTTTATTCCGACTGCTGTGGCCGGGCGTCTCGGCGGGAAAGTGGCCGAGGTCGACGCCTTTGACCCGGTGTATCCGAATCCATTCAACAATGCGGTCGTTCTGCCTTTTCGCCTGAGCCGTGATAGTCGGGTTGAGTTGGCAATTTATAACGCGCTAGGGCAACGCGAGGCGCTCTTGGTGCAAGGGCGCCTCGAAGCGGGTGAGCACAGGGTGGGTTGGGAAGGTGCTAGTGCGGCTAGCGGCAATTATCTAGCGGTGCTGAACGTCGATGGCAAAATGCGTATGCGGCAGTTGGCATTGATAAAATAAATATACAATGCGACATGCGTATGATCTCAGGCTTTGGCAATGCTGAGGTCAAGTATCTTGCTTTAGTCAACTTAAAAAGATGTTAGACAAAAAGGACGTGCTACGGCGCGTCTTTTTTTATTTGCGGGATGGTTCCGCACTGATATTGTCGATCAAGCGGACATTGGCAAGGCGCACCGCGAGGGCGATTACGACGGGCCCAGCGATCTCTGAGAGATCTTCGAGTGTGTCGGGGTGTACGATTGATATGTATTCGATGTCGCCGCCGAGTTCTTTTTCGATCTGACTGCGCATTTCGCCGATGATGCGTTGCGTGTCGCGTTCACCGCATTCTATATATCGTTTGGCCATCGCAAGGGCTTGGTAAAGGGCGGGAACCCGCCGCCGCTCGTCTTCGGTGAGATTGACGTTGCGAGAGCTCATCGCCAGGCCGTCGGCTTCGCGCATCGTAGGTGCGACTTCGATGTGCAGGTCTAGGTTCAAATCGCGGACCAGTCGGCGAATGACGGCGGCTTGCTGGTAGTCCTTCTGGCCGAAGATCGCCAAGTGCGGTTTGGTGGCGGTAAATAGTTTGCTGACGACGGTGGTCACTCCACGGAAATGACCAGGCCGCATGGCGCCACAAAGCCCGTCGGCGAGATGTGTGACTTCGACCGTGGTCGAAAAGTCCGGGGGGTAGAATTCCACGGTTTGAGGTTTGAAGACCGCGTCGACGCCGCGTTGCGCAAGGAGTTTGATGTCGCGCTCGATGTCGCGCGGATAGATGGCAAAATCTTCTTTGGGGCCGAATTGCAGCGGATTGACAAAGATACTGACGATTGTGCGGTCGGCAGCGCTAAGGCTATAGTCAACGAGGCTGAGGTGGCCCTCGTGCAGAAAACCCATCGTTGGGACTAACCCGATGCGCAGACCTTCGCCGCGCCATGTATCGGATTGCGCCTGCATTTTGGCAACGGTGTTGATCAGTTGTGGTTTAGACATGGTCGGTGGGGGCCAAGGTTAGTCGGCCCACGGCCTTGGTCTCCCCGGAGCAGTCGAGTGCCGCAAGATGGGTGGCGAGAGCCAGCCCGGTAAGGGGATGGTGCTGGTTTGGGGCGATTTCGCATAGTGGCACCAAGACAAAGCAGCGGTCGTTCATATGCGGGTGCGGCAACGTCAACGAGGCGCTCTCTACGATATGTTCGCCGTAGAGCAGCAGATCTAGGTCGAGTGTGCGCGGTCCCCAGCGGAGATTGCGTTGGCGCAGATGATCTTTTTCGGTTTGCAACATACTGATGAGCAGGGCGTCCGGTGAAAGTGATGTATCGACGGCAAAAACGCCGTTGAGGAAATCGGCTTGCTCGACTGGACCAATAGGGGGCGTTTCGTAGATACTGGAGATGGCAGTTATACATGTGTTGGGGAAGGCGGCGACGGCTGAGATGCCGGATTCGAGGTGGGCGCGGCGGTCCTCTATATTGGACCCGATGGCGATATAGGCCCGTTTAGGCATAGGTGCGGTGTATTTCGATTTCGATGCCGTCGAAATGCGCGGCAAGCGGAGGGTTGGGTTTGCGAACCCTGACAACGAGATCGATCGGGGCGAAGCGCTGGCCGACATTTTGTGCGATGCGTTCGGCGAGGGCCTCGACTAATTTGCAGGGCTCGCCGTTGACGATCTCAGCAACGAGCGCGTAGGCTTCGGGGTAGTTGATGGCCGCATCGATATTGTCGTCGTGGCACGCACGGCCGAAATCTCCGCAAAGTTCGAGGTCAACCTCATAGTGTTGGCCGAGCGCGTTTTCTTCAGGAAAAAGTCCGTGATAGGCGAAGAAGCGCATATTGCGCAGGCGAAGCACGTCGTTAGGCATAGCGAAAATATAGAAATGATGCCTCTGAGAGGCAACGGTAGCACGCGGTATAAAGTCTTGATTAAGGGTAGTTTGTTGACTATATTGCCTAGTGATCAAGGATGATTTGCTTCCCCCCCAAGGAGGTTCGATATGTCTGAAGTAACACCCGCTGGTGCGGGCGCACGGGCCGATCAGACCAATGGCTCCGGTGCCCAGCAACGAGCCCGCGCCGATGAACGCTTAGAGCGAGAAGAGAATCGGGCTGAGCAAGCTGAAAGCAGTCGCCGAGAACGGGCTGCGCGCACCGAACACCAGCAGGAAGCCCGGGCCCAAGAGCGGTCTGAGCAGATGCGTCGGCAAGAGGCGGCTCAGGCTGCACAGCGTGCGGAGGATAATCGCGGCCAGAATTTACAGGTCGAGCAAGAGCAAGGTCGAGGACAAGCTGTTGATACGATAGTCTAAAGCCTACTGAAATAATAATAAAAGAAAAGGCCTCGTTAGCTTATTGCTAACGAGGCCTTTTCTTTTATTCTGTGCCTGTTAGTCTTTTCGAAGCAAAGCTCGATGGGCGATATCGCGGCGAAAGTAGGCATTGTCGTAGCTAATTCCGTCGATGGCGGCATAGGCTTTGTCGACGGCTGATTCGATATCGTCGTCAATGGCTGTTACGCACAATACTCGGCCCGAATCGGTGAAAAAATCGCCATCGCGATGGGCCGTACCGGCGTGGAAGATGACGATGTCGTCGCGGTCGGCGAAAGCCTGCAACCCATCGATTACAAATCCCTTTTCATATGACCCGGGATACCCCTCGGAGGCCATTACGACGCAGACGGCTGCCGCGTCCGAGTTTTGTATTTGTATTTCATGCAAGCGGCCGTCACAGGCGGCTTCGAGCACGTCGACGAGGTCACTGGTGAGCAAGGGCATCAGGATCTGGCACTCGGGATCGCCGAAACGAGCGTTGAATTCGACGACCTTCGGGCCTTCTTCGGTGAACATTAGCCCACAGTAGAGCACGCCTTGGTAGGGTATGCCCATCCTGCGCATCTCGTCGAGCACTGGTCGGATGATCCGGTCTTCGGCTTCTTGTACGAGTTCGGGTGTCATGACCGGGGCCGGGGCGTAGGAGCCCATCCCCCCAGTGTTTGGACCTTGGTCGCCCTCGTAGATGGCTTTGTGATCTTGTGCCGGCACCAGGGTGACATAGTGTTCGCCGTCGCAAAGGGCGAAGAGCGAGGCTTCTTCGCCGACCATATAGTCTTCGATGACAATTTCGCTGCCCGCCCCGCCGAATGTGCCTTCTTCCAGCATTTCTCGGGCGGTGGAGAGCGCTTCGGTCTCGTCGTGGCAGACGATCGCGCCCTTACCGGCCGCCAGACCGCTTGCTTTGACGACAATCGGAGCACCTTGTGCGCGGATATAGTCACAGGCTGCGTCAGCGTTGGTGAAACAGCGATGCCGGGCGGTGGCCACGCCGATGCGT
>DQLG01000617.1 GCA_015660315.1 Candidatus Latescibacterota bacterium | reverse complement strand
TGGTTCACGATCGTGTGATCTGTACCCCGCATCTTGGAGCCTCGACGAAGGAAGCACAGGCCAGTGTCGCGCTGCAGGTTGCCGAGCAGGTCGGCGATGTGTTGATGGGCCGGGTCATCCGCAATGCGATCAACGCACCTTCGGTCGAGCCAGAGATCTACGATAAAATGCAGCCCTACCTGGTGCTGGCTGAGCGTCTTGGGCGCTTGCAGGCCCAGCTCGGCGAGGGACAGCTTCAGCGCATTACGGTCGAGTATCGGGGCGACGTCACCGCATATCCCACCTCGCCGTTGACCTCCGCGGTGCTCAAGGGCATTATGGAGACGGTTTCCAACGCGGCGGTCAATTTTGTCAATGCGCCGCTTTTCGCTCAGGAGCGTGGTGTGCGCGTCGATGAATTGCGCAGCAGCGAACATGAGGACTACGCTAGCCTGATTACTGTGGTCTACCACACCGACAAGGGCGAACGCCTGCTGTCGGGTACGCTATTCGGTCGGAGCGAGCCGCGCCTGGTCCGCCTTGATGAATACAGTTTTGATGCCGACCCCGCTGGGCATATGCTCTTCTATGTCAACGATGATGTACCGGGTATTATCGGCCAGATCGGCACGGCGATGGGCAGTCATAGCGTCAATATTGCACAGATGTCGTGCGGCCGGCGCGAATTGGGTGGACAGGCGTTGACGATTCTCAATATCGACGATTCGATCTCCACCGAGGTCATTGATGATATCCTTTCCCGGGAATATATCTCCTGGGCCAAACAAGTCAGTCTTTAGGAATAATATTATGCCGACAAAAATAGTGCTAGGTGCGCAGTGGGGCGACGAGGGCAAGGCCAAGGTTGTCGACTATCTCACACTCGAAGCCGATGTGGTGGTGCGTTATCAGGGGGGTGCAAATGCCGGTCACACGGTAATCGTGGGAGATACCGAATTTGTCTTCCACATGATCCCCTCGGGGATTATGCACGAAGACAAAGCTTGCGTGGTGGGCAATGGGGTGGTTATCGACCCTGAGGCGATGCTCGCCGAGATCGAGGATCTGGAGAGTAAGGGTTTTTCGGTCGCCGGGCGTTTTTTTGTTAGCCATATCGCCCATATGGTAATGCCCTATCACAAGGCCCTGGAAAAGGCCAGTGAAGAGAGCAAAGACGGGATTAAGATCGGCACGACGGGGCGGGGTATCGGTCCGGCTTATCGCGACAAGGTGGAGCGCACCCACGGGGTGCGGGTTATGGACCTTTTGGACCCGGCGCGTCTGCGCGACAAACTCAGGGATAGTATCAACGCCAAGAATGAGATTCTCACCAAGGTTTATGGCCAGGACCCGCTCGACGCCGGTCCGATCCTCGAGGCCTATGTCGGCTTTGGCGAGCGTCTCGCGCCCTATGTCACCGATGCATCGGTGTATCTCAATCAGGCCATTGACCAGGGCAAGCAGGTATTGTTCGAAGGCGCCCAGGGCACCTTGCTCGATATCGACCACGGGACTTACCCCTATGTGACGTCGTCGAATACCACAGCGGGCGGCGCCTGTACCGGCACTGGCATCGGCCCGACGCGTATCGACGAGGTGATTGGGGTGACCAAGGCCTATACAACGCGCGTTGGCAATGGTCCTTTCCCGACAGAACTACTCGGGGAGGAAGGCGAGCGATTGCGTAGACTGGGACACGAGTTCGGCGCGACGACCGGTCGAGCCCGGCGCTGCGGTTGGTTTGACGCGGCGATCCTCAGGGCCTCTTCCAGGATCAATGGCCTGACCAGCATCGCTCTGACCCGGCTCGATATTCTCGACGAGCTCGAAAGTCTCAAACTCGGTATCGGCTATCGCTGCGGCGACCAGGTCTTGGATGAATTTCCTTCTGACCCACAGGTACTTGAGCAGTGCGAACCGATCTACGAAGAAATGGAAGGCTGGCTCGCCCCGACCACGGAGGCGCGCCGCTTCGACGACTTGCCGCCTCAGGCGCAGGCCTATGTCAAGCGGGTTTCCGAGCTGAGTCGGGCGCCGGTTTCGCTGATCTCGGTAGGCCCCGAGCGCGAATCCACCATCGACATTGATTAAGATGCTGCTCAAAGGCGAACCCCAGGCTGAATCCAAGGCGAGCGCCCTACGGAAACTGATCGCTGAAAAGACCGTGGCGATGCCCGGGGCTTTCAATGCGCCGGTGGCAATGATGGCTGAACGCACGGGCTTCGAAGCCGTCTATATTTCGGGTGCCGGTTTGGTCAATGGCACGGCCGGTTATCCGGATGTCGGGCTATTGGGCATGGATGAGATGGCCCGCGCGGCGGGTTATATCGCCAACGCCGTCAACATACCGTGTATTTGCGATGCCGATACGGGCTTTGGCGAGACCTGGCAAGTAATGCGTACGGTGCGTGCCTATGAGCGGGAGGGCTTGGCCGGGTTGCACCTGGAGGATCAGGTTATGCCCAAACGCTGCGGGCATCTCGACGGCAAGTCGCTGATCACCACCGAAGAGATGGAACGCAAAATCGCCGCTGCCTGTGAGGCGCGGCAGGATCCCGATTTCATGATCATTGCCCGCTGTGACGCTCGCGCGGTGGAGAGTTTTGAGCAGAGTGTCGAACGGGGTCAGCGCTATTTGGCTGCCGGTGCCGATGCGATTTTCGCCGAAGCGATGCAAAGCCCCGATGAATTTGCCCGTTATGCCGAGCAGGTCAAAGGCCCGTTGTTAGCCAATATGACCGAGTTCGGCAAATCGCCGCACTTGACCGTGGATGAATTCGCTGGGTTGGGCTATAGTATGGTTATTTTTCCGATGAGTGCCTTCCGGGTGATGATGAAGACGGTTGAAGGGCTTTTCCGCGAGTTGAAAGAGAAGGGCACGCTCGAAGGCGCGCTGTCGCGCATGCAGACGCGGCAGGAACTCTACGAACTGCTCGACTACGAGGCCTATACGCAATTGGACGCGGATCTCGCCGCGCGCTTTCCCGAGAAAGGTACATAATGACCGATCAAGCCTATAGCCCAGGTTTAGAAGGTGTGATCGCCGGCGAATCGGCTCTCTCGCGTATCGACGTGGAGATCAATCGTCTGATCTTACGCGGTTACGATTTAGTGGAACTGACCGAGAATGCCTGCTATGAAGAAGTTGCTTATCTATTGCTCTATGGCGCTTTACCGACAGCGGCAGAGTTGGCGGCTTTCAACCGAGAGTTGCGCACCGAGCGCGCTTTGCCCGGCCCGGTGGTCGACCTCTTGCGCACCGCCCCGGTGGATGCACACCCGATGGATCTGGTGCGGACCGCGGTTTCGGCACTCGCATTCTTCGATGTCGAGACCCGCGACAACAGCCACGAGGCCAATGTGCGCAAGACCGTGCGCCTGATGGCCAAAATCCCCACCGCCATCGCCACTGGTTATCGCTTTGCCCAAGGGCTGGAACCCGTCAGTCCCGACGCGGAACTGGGCCAGGCGGCCAATTTGCTCTATATGCTGCGCGGCGAACGGCCTCCGGCCTATGAAGTTGAGGCGATGAACGTGTCGCTAATTCTTTACGCCGAGCATGGCTATAACGCCTCGGCCTTTACCGGGCGGGTCGTGGCCTCGACGCTCGCGGACCTCTATGCGGCGGTAACGGCGGCGATCGGCGCTTTGGGCGGTCCGTTGCATGGCGGCGCCAACGAGGCGGCGATGGAGATGCTCTTGGAAGTGGGCGACCGCGAGACCGCTGAGCAGTGGGTGCTGGACGCGCTGCGAGAAAAAAAGAAGATCATGGGCTTCGGCCATCGCGAATACAAGAATGGCGATTCGCGGGTGCCGTCGATGAAGAAGGTCGGGCGGCAGATCGCCGAGGCGGTGGGCGAGGCTAAATGGCCGGATTTGGCTGACGTAGTCGAAGAGACGATGTTGCGGGAAAAGGGGATTTTCCCCAATGTCGATTTCCCCTGCGCCTACACCTATTACATGATGGGGATTCCGATACCGCTCTATACGCCGATTTTTGTCGCCAGCCGGGTGGTGGGTTGGGCGGCGCATATTATCGAACAGCACGACGGCAACCGGCTGATTCGCCCCAATCATATTTATGTAGGGCAGGAACATCGGCCTTTTGTAATGCTCGCTGATCGCGGCTGATCGCGGCAATTTTTTATAAGTGGGAAACCGGCGGGGCGGAAGCTCGGCCGGTTTTTTTATGGCGTTTTAACTCTTGTCGGCCGTAGGGTGGGGCGGCGGCAAAATGGCCGCATTGGGTATTTTCTGCCCTTAAAAATACCCGGCGAGGGCTCCTCTCTCTTTGGAAAATAGAAGCTCGTTTCTCAACGAGTGGCCATTAACCAGGTGCGGATTTCGAGTAGGAAGTGCTGTAGCGTTTCGCTCTGATAGTCGAGATAAGTCCAGGGCAAAGGCTGATAGCAGCCCTTTTGGTAGAGCAGGGTGAGTTCGGCGTAGAGTTGTGGGGCTATGCAGATGCGGTGGCCCGAGT
>DQLG01000112.1 GCA_015660315.1 Candidatus Latescibacterota bacterium | reverse complement strand
GAAGAGTGCGATGGCTACCATATACGAAGAATTAGGAATAGAACCGATTATTAACGCAGTCGGTCCATCAACGCGACTGAGCGGCTCGATCATGCGGCCAGAAGTCGCCGAGGCGATGCGGCAGGCCTCGGAGGCCTGTGTCGACATTGCGGAGTTGCAGGCGCGGGCAGGGGAAGTGATCGCCGAACTCACTGGGGCTGAGGCTGGCTACGTGACCAGCGGTGCGGCGGCAGGTCTATTGCTGGGCACGGCGGCCTGTGTGACTGGTTTGGATCCGGGCAAGATGAACCGTTTGCCGGATACTACGGGCATGAAGAACGAAGTGATTATGGCGCGCAGCCATCGAAACTTCTACGATCACGCGGTGCGTTCGGTGGGCATCGAATTGGTCGAAGTGGGCATAGCCGATCGTTTTTCGGGGGCGGGGGTGCGCGATGCCGAAGGGTGGGAAATTGGCGCGGCGATTACCGAGCGGACGGCGGCGGTGGTCTATGTGGCCTATCCGCATACGCAACCGTCGCTCGCGTCGGTGGTGGCGGCTGCTCATGAAAAGGGCGTGCCAGTGATTGTCGATGCGGCGGGGCAGGTGCGGCCGGTGGATAATCGGCGACGTTTTATCGCCGAGGGGGCTGATTTAGTGGCGTATAGCGGCGGTAAGACAATTGGTGGCCCGCAGGCGTCGGGGATTTTATGCGGGCGTCGCGATTTGATGCAGGCGGCCGCGTTGCAGCACCAGGATCTCGACGTGATGCCCGAGTTGTGGGACCCCCCTGCGAGTTTGATTGACAAGAGCAAATTGCCCGGAGCACCTCAGCACGGCATTGGTCGGCCCTGTAAAGTCGGCAAGGAGGAGATCGCCGGTTTGATCAAGGCGTTGCGTCTTTTTGTGGCAGAGGATCCGGAACAGCGGCGAGGGCATTGGCTCGGTTTGATGCAGGAATTGCTCGATGCGTGCGGGACGTTCAAACATGCTGATATCGCATTCGAGGTTGAGCGCAAACGCGCGGAGGTGCCGTCGGTGCGACTGGTGCTTGACGAAGATGCGGCGGGGCTTACAGCATTGGCACTGGTCAAGGCGCTGCAAGAGGGGCGACCGAGAATTGCCGCCAATCCCACTTATGTGCACGAGGGGGCAGTGGTTTTTGGGCCGACATGCTTGCGGGCAGGCGAGCCTGAGCAGATCGCCCAACGCCTCAACGAATTACTCGGTTGAGCTGTTATTGATGGTCGAGCCCGGGAAGTCGCACGCGGTCTCTATCGTTTTCTATAGGAGAAGAGCCATGGTCACATTTTTATCGTTAACTATTTTGCTCTTGGTTGGGGCCGCTCGTGCCGAGGACGATGTCGCCGCCGCCATTGATGCTCGAGCGGATGAGTTCGCGGAAGTGGCGCATGCGATCTGGGAGTACGCCGAGTTGGGTTATGTGGAGGAACGCAGTTCGGCGCTATTGCAAGAGCAGTTGGTCGCGGCGGGTTTTCGCCTCGAACGCGGGGTCGCCGGGATTCCCACGGCCTTTATCGCCGAATACGGGTCGGGCCGGCCAGTCGTGGCGTTGTTGGCCGAATTTGATGCGTTGCCGGGGCTGTCGCAGCAAGCCGTCGCGGTGCGACAACCGCGTGTCGCCGAAGCGCCTGGGCATGCCTGCGGGCACCACCTTTTTGGCACGGGCTCCTTGGCGGCAGCGGTGACTGTTGCGGAGTGGTTGCAGCGCACTGGGGCAAAGGGCACGATTCGCCTTTATGGCACGCCGGCTGAGGAAGGCGGATCGGGTAAGGTGTATATGGTGCGCGCCGGCCTTTTTGCCGATGTCGACGCGGTGCTCAACTGGCACCCTTCGGACCGCAATACTGCCAGCCCGCGTACGACCTTGGCCAACAAATCGGCCAAGTTTCGTTTTCACGGTATCGCGACGCACGCGGCGATGGCGCCCGAGCGGGGCCGTTCGGCGCTCGACGGGGTCGAGTCGATGAATTATATGGTCAATATGATGCGCGAGCATCTGCCGCAAGACAGTCGCGTGCACTATGTGATTACCCGCGGTGGTGCCGCGCCCAATATCGTGCCCGAGTTCGCCGAGGTTTTTTATTATGTGCGGCACCCTGATGGTAAGATCCTGCCCGAGCTGTGGGATCGCGTGGTTAAGGCGGGCGAGGGTGCGGCGTTGGGTACGGGCACGACGATGGATTACGAGGTGATTCACGGCAACTATAATAAGCTGCCCAATGTCGCACTTTCGCGGCAGGTTGATGCGAACCTGAGGGGGGTGGGCGGAGTGGAATATACGGCGAAGGAACAGGCTTTCGCCGAAGATATTCGCACGACGTTGGGGCGGACTAAATTGGCGTTGGGTAGCGAGGCTGAGATTCAGCCTTTCGCTCTTTGGGATTCAAAAGGGTCGACCGATGTCGGCGATGTCAGCTGGATAGTGCCGACATCGGATTTGGGCACGGCGACTTGGGTGCCGGGCACGGCGTCGCATAGTTGGCAGGCGGTGGCGGCGGGGGGGACTGGGATTGGTAGCAAGGGGATGATCGTGGCGGCGAAGGTTTTGGCGTTGACGGCGGTGGATTTGTTTTTGCAACCGGAGTTGGTGGCGACGGCCAAAGCGGAGTTGATGGAGCGGCGAGGCGAGGACTTTGTATATGCGCCTTTGTTGGGAGATCGGGAGCCGCCGTTAGACTATCGGAAGTAGGGACGGTCGGAGGCCGAGGTCCGAGTAGGTCTCCTTGCTCATGTCTCAGCACCTGCGGTGCGCGCGCTCCTGTTGGCTCCGAGGGCTAGCCCCCAACGCCGCAATCCTGCGACTCTAGGGGACAGCAAGCCGCTGCGGAGACCTGCTTGATTCCCACCATACACCTAATTCTGTCGGTGTATTTTTCCATTCCCATAAGAAAAATAAGAGATGAAAATGATAGATTACAATCAGCCTTTTGAGCTTTTGCCCAATCGCGTCTGGCGGACGTATAAAGGGGGGGCCATGTTGGATCAAATGCAGGGGGGAGAGGGTGAGGATGGGCATTTTCCCGAGGATTGGGTGGGGTCGGCGACGCGGGCGGAGAATATGGGGCGGGAGGATTTGCCGGATGAGGGCGTGGGCAGGGCGCGGGGGGGAGATGCGATGGAGTATACGATGGAGGCTTTGTATCAGGGGGAACCGGACAAGGCGTTGGGGGCGGCGCATGTAAAAGCGTATGGCGCGCAACCCTATTTATTGGTCAAGTTGCTAGATGCGGCGATGCGTTTGCATATACAGGCGCACCCTTCGGCGGTTTGGGCGAAGCAGCATCTTGCAGCTGACAGCGGCAAGACCGAGGCTTGGTGGATACTGGGGGCGCGGCAGGAGGAGGCTTGGGTCTATATGGGTTTTCAGCATCCGCCGACACCTGCACAGTGGAAGCGGATTATCGACGAGCAGGACTTGCCGGCGATGGCGGCTTGTTTTGAGAAAGTGCCCGTAAAGGCGGGTGATGTGTTGTTGGTGGAAGGTGGGGTGCCGCACGCGATTGGGCCGGGGGTGTTGATGGTGGAGATTCAGGAGCCGACCGATTATGTGGTGCGCTGCGAGTATGCGCACGGGGGGTTGCAGTTGCCCGAGTCGGCGCGGACGATGGGCTTGGGTTTGGATCGGGTGTTGGATGTGTTTGATTATACGGAATACCCATTGGCGGAAGTTAAGGCGCGTTTTGGGCCACAGGCCAGTGTGCTTAGAGAAGCAGATGGCGGACGGGAGGAGGTATTGCTCGGCGCGCCGCAGACCGACCGTTTGGAATTGCGGCGGGTAGAGTGCAAGGGCGATTTGCCGCTGGATACCGGTGGGCGTTTTTCGATATTGATCGTGTTGGAAGGCGAGGGTCGGTTGCGAGCCGGGGG
>DQLG01000642.1 GCA_015660315.1 Candidatus Latescibacterota bacterium | reverse complement strand
TCATCACCGCGTTGGGTGGAAATGTGCCGCGGGCGACGGGGACCTTCCACAATCCGAATATCTTCGCGTCGTTTATGATGAGCGGGGTACTACCGCTTTTGGCGGTGCTGCTCAATTACAAGATGGGTAGGGGGCAGCGCATACTCTTTGCGCTTTCAACCATCATCGGCGTCGGCGGGCTGCTGGCCTCGTTTAGTCGTTCGAGTTGGGTGGCGACGATGATCGGCGTGATGGTCATCCTCTGGCTAAGCGGCAAGATACGCTATTTCTTTGTCCTAATCCTGGCGTCGATCGTGTTAGTCCTTGGGCTCAAGGAGTTTGTACCTTTTGCCGAGTATATATTTGAGCGCTTTATCTCCATCTTCACGCTATTCAGCCAATTCGGTTCGGTCGGTCGCACGTCGAGCACGGCGCGGATCTTTTTGATTATAGCCTCGCTCGACATGTTTTTTGACCATCCGTTCTTAGGGATCGGTTGGCGGGCCTTCCCGTATGTGTTCTCCGGCTACGCGCCGCCAGGTTATCCGCACTGGAGCTATGTCAACGAACCCCATACCGTGATCGCCATGGTGTTGGGCGAATTGGGCATCGTCGGCTTCACGGCCTTTATGTGGTTTGTCTGTCGCACCTTCTTTTTGAGCCTGGGGCGCTTTTACCGCATGCAGGATTCCTATTTGCGCGCCGTGGCGATCGGTCTGATCGCCACCTTTGTTGCCTTCCAAGTGAACCAGTCCTTTAATGGTGATCTGCCCAACAATATGTTCTGGTTCTGCATCGGCATGTTATTCGCCGTGCAGCGGCTGGAGGCCGCCTCGCGCAAGACGTGAAGGTCCTAGTCACCTCGCGTCTCTATCCCAGTTCGGCCTATCCGAGCCGGGGGACATTCGTGCACGAGCAGGTGCGTTTTCTCAATGCGCACTGCGATCTCGAAATTATCTCACCGATCCCCTATTTTCCGCGTTTGCCGGGCGGCGGTCGTTGGAGCGCCTATGGTCGAGTCGGCCAACGCGAGACGCTCGACGGCCTCGAAGTGCGTTATCCGCGCTATTTGTCCTTCCCGCGCCGCCTATTTTTCACTGGTCTCTGGCACCGTTATCTGGGGGCTTTGCGGCGTGCGTGCGGTCCGGTGCCAGACCTGATCCACGCCCATCTCGCCTATCCTGACGGCCTAGCCGCCATCGAATATGGTCGCCAGGTGAACCGGCCGGTCGTTATCTCTGTACACGGTCACGAT
Organism: Candidatus Latescibacterota bacterium; assembly: GCA_015660315.1. Taxonomy (GTDB): domain Bacteria; phylum Latescibacterota; class UBA2968; order UBA8231; family UBA8231. The sequence goes on along the minus strand of DQLG01000642.1, from coordinate 1,350 downwards.
GTGCGCGAAATCCCCGATGCCCGCTCCGAATGGCGGGCTCTAGTCTCCCGTGCGTTGACCGGTGCCGAGTTGGTGATCGTCAGCAGCGGCGACGTGCGCGAACGAGTGCGCGAATTGGGTGTAGCCGACGATCGCATCCGTTTGATTCCGCAAGGCGTTGATTGCTCGCTCTTTCGCGGCGCCGACCGCCAACCTGGCGATGGTGGGTGGCAGTTGTTGTATGTGGGGCGTTTTGACGTGCGCAAGGGCATGGGGGTGTTGCTTGAAGCGATGCACGAGGTGCGGTGCGAGCGCGGTGATGTGCGTTTGCGGTTGGTGGGTGGAAGTCCGGTTAGTGGCACGGCCGACGATTTTCGCGAGCAGGCCCAGGGATTAGAGGATTGCGTCGAGTTCGTCGACGAAAAATCACACGAAGATATTCCAGCGCTGATGGCGGCGGCGGATGTATTTGTGCTGCCCAGTTTCTACGACAGCTTCGGCATTGTATTGGTTGAGGCTATGGCCTGTGGTTTGCCGGTAGTGGCGACGCGCTGCGGCGGACCACAGGATATCGTCGAAGAGGGCATGGGGATGTTGGTCGCGGTGGGTGACGCGAGGGCATTGGCGCGAGGGATACTGACCGTGTTGAACGAATATGAGGCGTTTGACCGGGCGGAAATTCGGCGGCGGATCGAAGCGCAATACGATTATCGGGGTGTAGCCAAACGCATATATGGAGTGTATGAGGAAGTTCTGGGTCGATAGTTTCTAAGGATTATCGCAAAATACCAGCGAGCCGCAAGAGCAGAGGTCTTTGCGGTAGCCGCTAAACAATACCTGCGTAAAATGCCAATAGCTTATCCGCTTGCGTTTCCCAGTTATAGGTCTCCCGTGCCGCCTTGCGCCCTCTCTCGCCCATCTGCTGGGCCTGTTCTGGATGTTCCCACAAATAGCGCACCGCCTCGGCTGCTGCCTCGCCGTCTTCAGGGTCGACGCAGAGACCGCAGCCGGTTGTTTCGACGATCTCGCGCAGGTTGGGGAAATTCGCGCAGATTACGGGAATGCCGTAGGCCATGTATTCAAAGAGCTTGGTCAACTCCTTATGCAGCGTATGTTGATTCGGCGGAAAAAGCGCCAGACCCGCCGTCCAGCGTTCGCACAGATAATGCTCGACGATACGCTCGTGCGGTATATAACTTCCGATGCCCTCGATATGCAGCCTAGTTGGATCGGCGGTGCTTTGTAATTCGGCAGCGAGGTGTGTGTCGCAGCGGCCGACGAGGAAGACCTCGGCGTCGGGCAGGTGGTGCAATAGGTTGGCGTGATGGTGGGCGCCGCGATAGGCTTTGACATTGCCGGTGTAGATCAGGC
>DQLG01000235.1 GCA_015660315.1 Candidatus Latescibacterota bacterium | reverse complement strand
TGTGATATTCGGACGGCAATACGCATTCGAAGCCCAGCCCTTCCATACCCGCAACCAAGCGCCGCTGATTTTCGCAATAGCGCGCATAGCGCGCCACAACCCCACCCTCCTCCTGCAATTCTTTTAACGCCTGATAAAACGCGCGCACCACATGCGTCGGGCTAGTAAAGCGCCACTTGCCCCGACCCTTTTCCATACCCTGCCACTGATCGTACAAATCGAGCGACAACGAGCGCGCCCACCCCTTGCTTTTCTCCAGATGTTCGACGCGGCCAATAACAAAACCGAAACCAGGCACCCCCTGAATACACTTATTGGCGGAAGAGACGATATAGTCAATATCCAACTCGGCAATATCCAGCGGCACCCCGCCAAAGGCACTCATCGAATCGACGAGCAACAATTTGCCGTGTGCCTTGACGATCGCGGCGATGGCTGCTAATGGATTCATCATGCCGGTAGTGGTCTCGTTGTGCACCAGCACCACATGGGTTATCGCATCGTCAGCAGCTAACTCCGCTGCAAGCTTGACCAGGTCGGGCCGAACCAGCTCTCCGCAGTCGTGCACCACATGCTCGATGCGCAGGCAAGCAGCGATTTTCGCCAGTCGATCGCCATAGGCCCCATTCGCCAATACTAATAGCTTACCCTCCGGTGGGATCACCGAGCCGATCATCGCTTCCACCGCAAAGGTCCCGCTGCCCTGAACCAAGACGCAAGAGTACGCCTCCGGCTCGGTTGCCGTCGCCAATTGCACCAGCCGCTCGCGAATCGGGGTCACGATGCCGACATTGTAGTCGTCGTCCCAGGTGCACCAGTCGCGGTCCATCGCCGCCCGCACCGTCGGCGAGGTCGACAAAGGGCCCGGAGTCAATAGCAGATAATCGTTTTCAACCAGATCCTGCATAGCCGAATCTACCCCCATGGCAAACTGAATGTCTTCACATTACTCATGAATTTAATGGTCTCGACGACCCCTTCTTTGATGCCCAAACCCGAATCCTTCACCCCGCCAAAGGGGCTCGATTCGATGCGATAACCGGGTACCTCGTTAATATTGGTCGTGCCACAGCGCAACTCGCGCACCGCTTTGAGCGCCGCATCCATATTATTCGTCACTACCGCCGAACTCAACCCGAAGGGGCCGCTATTATACCACGCGATCGCGTCATCGAGATCCTTGACGGGAATAATCGGAGCCAATGGACCAAAACTCTCCTCGACCACCATCGGCGTGGTGCGCGGTACGCGATCGAGAACCGTCGGTTCCATCAACGCCCCGCGCCGCCCGCCGCCTAGCAGCAACTCGGCCCCGTCCGCGACCGCCTGCGCTACCCGTCCTTCTAACACGCGCGCTGCATCCTCGTCGATCACCGTGCCGACCCGTGTGTCTGGATCCTCCGGATCACCCGCTACATACTCGCGCGCCTTCTCGACAAAACGCCGGCTGAACTCGTCGTGGATCGACTCCTGCACCAGCACCCGTTTCACCGCCGTGCAGCGCTGACCCGAATTGCGGAAACAGCCTTCCGCGGCCAATGTAACGGCCTGGTCCAGATCTGCGTCTTCGAGAATAATCAACGGCGAGTTCCCTCCCAATTCTAGACAGGTCTTTTTGTAACCGGCCATACTCGCGATATGCTTGCCGACCGCCACCGACCCGGTAAACGATACCAACTCGATACGCGGATCGGCAATCATCGGCGCAACCACCTCGTCGATATCCCCGACGAACATGCTCAACATCCAACCTAGCAAACCGGCCTCGTAGAGGATCTCGCAAAAGCGGATCGAGGTCAGCGGTGTCTTCTCGCTGGGTTTGAGCAATATCGGCGCGCCGGCCGCAATCGCCGGCGCGAGCTTGTGCGCTACTTGATTTAATGGATGATTAAATGGCGTAATCGCACCGACCAACTGCACCGGTTGGCGAAAAGTGAAAATCTTGCGCGCCTTGCCCTGGGGAGAAATATCACAAGAGAAGACCTGGCCATCATCGTTGAGCGCCTCCATCGCCGCGAATTCCAGCACATCGGAGCTGCGCCCGGTCTCATACATCGTCTCTCTGATGCACAGCCCGGCTTCGCGACAAATCAACTGGGCTAATTCTTCGCGGTGCTCGGCGAGCAGGCCGGCGGCTTTGCGCAAAATATCGTGGCGCTGGTAGCGCGTAAGCGGCGGATGCCCGGCAAGAGCGGCCTCTATCGCTTGATTTAAATGCTCCGGCCCCACCATCGCCACCCGCCCGGTCAACGAATTGTCCCACGGATAATACACGTCGAGCCAACGGTTCGTGCGCACCGCTGCTCCGGCGATATAACTGGGTAGTTCAATGGCCATAACGCGCTCCTGTTTAGCGGGTTCCGTTGCAGGCGAAATCGAATATATCAAAATTCCGCGGATCGCCCTGGGCTCTTTGCCCGTATTCCGCGTTGAGCGGTTGCGAAATCACTAACGGCACGATCTCCTCGTAGCGCCCGCCGTGCGAACGCAAACCACCGTGTAATACGCTCAAATCGTGGTGTTCAGGTGTCTTGCCCAACACCACATTGCGCCCGCTGAGCACCACCAGGTCACCGATTCGGTCTTCAGGCAATTCGAGCTTCAAAGCCCCCTGCTTGCGCGTCAGCACCTCGCTGACCCCGTCTTGTGCAAATAGGAAATCGCCCACCGCCGACGCCTGTGACGGTTCTTCGAGATGCACCATCACCAATGCCCCGAGCGCACCGTGGTGCACGACATAAGGGTCGGTAATCGGGCAAATCACCCGGCACCCGATAAAATACTCGTTTAGCAGTGATTCGACATAAATGACATTCGGCGTGCCGTCGGCCTTATTCTTGCCGTTCATGCCGTGATCGGCGGTAGCCGCCACGATGCATCCGGCGGCCAACAGCCGTCCAATCTGCTCGTCGAGTGCTGCGTGGAAGGCCAGGCTCTCGGCATCTTCCGGCGCAAACTTATGCTGCATGAAATCGGTTAACGACAAATAGAGAAAATCCGCGCGGCCCTGCTCGGCCAACGCCGCACCCGCTTCGAGCACGTAAACCGACGCGTCACCGGAGTATATTTCCGGACGCGGTTTGCCGATAATCGACTCCGCCTCGTCAACTCCATGTGTCTCCATTTGCGCCTCATCAACCTTTTCGGACGAAAATACGATTCCGCCGCATTCGACAATACCGTCGCCGAGTACCGTGCGCAGTTTTTCTTTAGCGGTGATAAACGCCACCTTGCGGCCCGCCTCGGCCGCCGCCGTCAGCAACGTGCCACAACGGCGATACTCGGGTGAGTTCATCATTACCTCCTCGCCCGTTTCCGGGTTGAGGAAGAAGTTGCCGGCGATCCCGTGCATGGCGGGCGGCACACCAGTGACGATCGATGTATTGTTGACATTGGTAAAACTCGGCACCACTCCGCGCGCAAGACCGCGATACCCTTCCCGGGCCATGCGTTCCATATGCGGCATCTGGCCGCGATGCATCGAAACCGATAGATATTCGTCGGCACAGCCGTCGATGCAAAGTACGGCAATGGGTTGTTCGGGTGGGGCGTAGTTGCGGCCATTGGCCGCGAATTCGACGGGCATATTCAAGCTCCAGACGGCAAAATGCGAAAAATAGATCGTTCTGCGTTGGCAATGGGTATTATACCGCAATTATAAAGAGCTATAGACGATTTCTGGTCAAGTGGTCTATCCCACAGCGCCGGAACTATTATATTTGAGGCCTGACTCTGCTACTCCAGACCATGGCCCAACCAGAGACAGCAACAATAGGAGCGATATATGACTCAGGAGAAAACACTCAGACAACGCATCAAGGACGGCGAAGTACTGGTCGCCCTGCGCGGCTCGATAAAAACCAGTAAGAACGAGTTAGCCGACATATGGTCGACCGGCGTCTACGACTATATCTGGATCGACGGGCAGCACACCGCCTATACCGAGCAGCAATTGGTCGACTATTGCGGCGCAGCCGAAGAATTGGGTATCGACGTGCAATTGCGCATCCCCCACACGCGGCATGCCTATCTGGTCGGGCGCTTTCTCGACTTTGGCTTTAGCGCGGTGCTAGTCCCCGAAGTCATGGAGCCCGAGACCGTAGATGACGCGATCGCCTACGCCTATTACGGACCAATCGGTCGTCGCAGCTGGGGCGGCACCGCCCGTCGCGGCCTCAGGGGCCTCAACGACGTGCCTAAGGACCTCGACCGACATACCTACGCGGAGTGGTGGAACGACTACGTGGTCTTGGCCATCCAGGTCGAATCGATCGAAGCCGTGACCAACATCCAGAAACTGGCCAAACCAGGAGTGAGCGTTGTCACCTTCGGTCCCAGGGACCTCTTGTTCAGCATAGAGGCCCATCCGGGCTACCCGCTGCAAAGCGTCGAAGACTGCATGCGAAATGTGGCCGAGCAATTGCAAGGTAGCGATATCCGTATTGCGATGGGTACACCCACTACGCCGGAAGAACGCGATGTCTATTTGAACATAGGTGTTACGCTTTTTCAGCAGGACGCGCCGGCGTAAACGAAATAGAGAGGGAATATTATGTACGTAGGCTGTCAGGGCATCGGCACATCGCGCCACGAGCTACAATTTCTGGTGCGGCACGGGGTCACACATATGGATACTTCGATCGACCCGGACGACTTCGACCTGTTGCGCAAAAGCCGGGAAGAGGCCGCCGCCGAGGGCGTCGAGTTAGCAATGATCCACATCCCCATACCCGAAAGTATCACCCTCGCGGAAGATCCGCAGCGCGATAAAGATCTCGATGCGATCTGCGGCTGGATCGAAAATGCCGGCAAAGCGGGGCTGCGCGGTCTGAACTACAATTTCTCGGTCGTCGGCTACCAGCGTACCGCAGCCCGTTACGGCCGCGGCGGCTCGCAATTCAGTTCATGGGAATTTTCCAAATACGATAACGACAAACCCCATAAAGGCGGCCAGGTCGACCGCGACGAGATCTTCGCCCGCGCCGCCTATTTCCTCGAACGCGTCATGCCCGTGGCCGAGGAATACAAAGTCCAGCTGGCCAGCCACCTGCCGGACCCGCCTGCGCCGGAACTGCGCGGCGAAGTGCGTTGGAACTTTCCCGTTTATGAAGGATTGAAGCGCTTCAGCGAACTTGTCGATAGCCCCTACCACGGCTTTAACTTCTGCTGCGGCGTCGCTGCCGAAGGCCTAGAAGACCCCGGTAAGGAACTGCCGCCGATCGTCGAATACTTCTCTCAGCGCAAGAAGATCTTCAACGTGCACTTTCGCAATATCCGCGGTGGCCTCAACGACTTCGTCGAGGTCTGGCCCGACGAGGGCGATGTCGATATGCATGAGCTCGCACAGATCTTCCACCGCACGGACTACCCCTATATGCTGATGCCCGACCACGCGCCACTACACCCGGACGACATGGCCCCAGAAGGCGTGTCCGGCCGCGTGCGGCAGGGCTGGGCTTTTCAATTCGGTTATATCAAAGCGCTGATCCAGGCGGTCAAGAAAGAAGCGCCCAAGAGCTCGTCTTAAAAAACTATTAAAGAAACCCCCGATGTCGCGCCCTTAAGACCGACACCGGGGGTTTCTTTAATTTCGCCCGGCGATCACACCGCCT
>DQLG01000690.1 GCA_015660315.1 Candidatus Latescibacterota bacterium | reverse complement strand
GCTTTCATAATTCTTCCTCGCACGCAATCCGGCCTAACCAAGGACCGGTTCAGGCAGAGCTATGTAGATTTAGGACCGGGGAGGAGAGATAGAAAGACCGCGTTCCTGGGAGTGGACCATATAAGGTGGTCCGGATCGCGGACTATACTTCATATAGTATACTAATATACGAGGCGTAATCTATTGGGAGACAATCAGGAACGGGGGGATTGTTCCTGCCCTTACAAGGGTACAATAGTCGGGGAATTTTGTCAATTAGAGAAAAGGGGACGACTCATTCAGAGCCGCCCCTTTCCATACACTCGGCATCTATTTGAGTAAAAGCAATTTGCGGACCTGACTAAAAGACACCGCATCTCCTCGATATGCGCGATCGGCGAGATTACCCGCCTGCAATCGATAGAGATACACTCCGGCCGCTACTGCGCGGCCCCCATCGTCGCGGCTATCCCAAACCACTCGATGAAATCCCGCCGCTTGCGTCTCGGCAATTAGGGTCCGTACCCGCTGGCCCAATACATCAAATATCTCCAACCGCACCGGCGCCCCTACAGCAACCTGATAGCGAATCGTCGTCGTCGGATTGAAAGGATTGGGATAATTCGCCTGTAGGGCAAAAGCTTCGGGCGCCAAACGCGCAGCGACTTGTCCCAACTTCAGCACTTGTCCCAAATGGCCATTAGCGCCCCGCACTTGCGCCTCACTAATACGAAAAACCCCCTCGGCTTCTGGATAAAGCGGCGCAAAGCGCAATTGCGCCAAAAGTCCGCTTACCGCATGCGCTCCCCCGACACGACTGCCACCTACCAACACTCGAGCATTGTTATTCTCATTGAGCAGCAGCGCCGTCCCGTCGTGGCGCATTACGCTATTGCGGTCACTGACTTCGAGCAAACGAAAGGCGCGCGGGTCGTATTCGATCGCAGCAGCATACCCTCTGAGCAGCAAATCTCGACTCGACAGATCGACGATCACCACCTGCCCGCGCGACTCAGCGTCTAACAGCAACGCGCCCGACAAACTCGCCGTATCAGGCAGCGAGATCCGCTTGCCCGCCGACTGTCCAAAAAGATCGGCGAAAATAAAGAAGTCACCGGTGCCCACTTCGCCATCCCCGTCGATATCAAAAGTAGAATCGACCACCGTCGCGGTAAAAGCGTCGCCAAAGAGAAAGAAATCACCGAAACCGACTTCGCCATCCCCATCGAAGTCGACCGCCGAGGGCTTAGTGCCCGTCAAATTGAGCCGCCCCGCACTAATCCGGGCGAAAACGCTCAACTCGACAGCCTGCTGTGCAGCACCGGCGGCCTTGCTGGATGCTTCGACGATCACCAGATCGGTTTCGCTAAAATTCTGCGTGGCAACTAAGGTCAGCGTTCCCACCAGATGGCTACCGGAAACCGCTACTGCGTCCGTACCTCCGAGAATCGCACCGCCGATATCTACAGTACTCTCGTTAGCCCCCTCATTTACTAATGGATCGAGTTCGATCGCGATACCGCCCCCTTGCGCGAGGAAATTTTCACCTGAAAAAGCGACATAACTAAGCTGCTCTGGGTCGTAGCGCATCTTGAACGAATAGTTGACCAGGCTCTCGACCTCGTTGATATGGATTTGTACCGTCACTTCCTCACCCACAGCGACTTGGCCCTGGTGAAACTGCTCAGCCGATCCCGGGTCGAAGTCAAAGGAGAATAGGCCCTTTTCCTGCGCCAATAGATCCAAAGGCGGCGTCAGCACCGCGTTCAATTGCGGATGCAAAGTGTCCTGAACCCCGCCCAGCGAATTGAAGGCCACCTGATCGAGTTGCAGCGTCGTGCCCTTGTAGTCGGCTAATGTCTGAAAGCGGAATATCCCCAACAGCCCGGCGCCATCGGCGGCCGTAGCGCTCGTCGGGCTCAAAATCGCCCCGGCGGTTTCGACCTGACTTGAACCGGTCTTGCCCGAGGGGCTAGGCCGAGTCCGCGCCGGCAGAAAAATAACTACCGCCCCTGCACGACTCTTGAGCACATTGGCCTCCTCAGCACCGCTATATAGTGCCGCGACAAAACTCACTTGGCTGGTGTCGAAGCTAACGCCCATCGACACACCCGTGGCATTTTCAAGCCCACTGCCATAAACGGCGAGTTCGACAATCTCCCCGCCGGCGACCTCACTACTGCCGAGCCTCTGGTCGCCCGACGCCCCATTTAAGTCCAAGGCAACCTCCGCAATCGCATTCGGCCCTGCCACCCCAGCCAATGCCCCCAAAGCACGGGCGCTAAAATCGATGCCGGAAGTGGTATCGGCGCCGACAGTAAACACATCGGGCGCACCGTCCCCGGCCACGTCAAAAAAGAGCAACAGATCCTCGCCACCCACCGTGGCAATCGTGGCGTAGGCGGCGTATTCACCGCCGATCACGTCGGCGATCAAGAAAGTTCCATCGGCAGCGAGTAAGACACCGGCAGCCGCGGCTAGGTTTTGCTCTTCCGGGTCGTAGAGAAAGACCGCCGCCTCGCTAATCTCATCATCGACCAACGTCACCGTACCGCGCACCGCGCCCAACACCAGATCACCGGTCCCCCCCGAGCGAATGGCCAAGCTGATCGGCTCGGCCAACTTCTCGCCCGAGATGCCGCGGGCGAAGAAGACGGTCAGACGGTGGCTAATACCGGGATCCGGCCGCACATCGTGGAAAACCACTTGCCGGCCGCCGTCTATTACCGTGAAATCCGCGAAGATATCCCCCGAAAGCAATGGCGGGTCGACAACCGCGTCGAGCTCGACAAAATCGCCGGAGGTCACCAATGGCTCGCTGAAGTTTAAAACTAGATCAAAGACCTCAGAGGCGGCCAACAACGCCTCCTTCGCCGGCTCGACGCTTTCCACGCGCAAAGCGGTCTTGCGCAGATCTTCGGGGCGCAAGACAATATCGATCCCCGTACCATCAGGCCTGATACCGACCGGATCACCGGCTGCATCGCGCGAAAAGCCAAAAAACGGTCCGAAGACAAAATCGTCCGGGACCACCGCGCCAAAGCGGTTCAACGCGTCGAAGGCGGCGAAATCAGCGGCAAACTCGTTGGATAGGCGAAAGAAAGGGGGCAGCCCCACACCGACATTGGCGATGACCACATACGAATCTGGTTCGACATGCGCGAACGAGAAGGAGCCGTCTTCGCTCAGCGCGCCAGCCTGCACCTTGCTGATCAGTTCAGGATCGAGGCCATTGAAATCGACCGCACGCACGAGCGCCACCAGCGCCGGCGCCCCAATCACGCGCTCGGCAGGCAACAGGTCGGGCAGCGCCAAACGGCCGGCGAAAGTGCCGGTGGGCAGCGTTCCGCCCGTGCGAAAAACATGGACTTGCGGATCTTCCAATTCGAGGCCGTTTACCGACTCGGCCGCGCGAACGAGCAAAGTATATGTCGTGCTGTCGGCCAACGAAACGGCAACTGCAACCTGCATTCGATCACCCCCAAGCACCAAGTCTTGCGGCTCAACCGGACCGGAAAGCGGCTCGGGGAAAATTACCAGATCCACCATTGGATAGCCCGCCGGGTCCAGGCGCAATGGCGCGCTGAACCGGACCACCGCTTCGGCGGCGGCGGCAATGGTCGTCGCGCCATCAGCCGGGGTCATCAATTCGATGGCCAGCGGATCGGGCGGCACGACACTCAGGTCGACGCGATCCACCAAGCCACCGGCTACCACCACTATATCTTCTTCGCCATCAGCGTCGCCGTCATAAAAGGCGTCCAATTCAACTTGATCGGCGAAGCCGAATTCCACCACCACCAGGGAAAAGACGAAATACTCGCCATCAGGCAGAATATCGAAGCGATAGGTGCCGCTATCGTCAAAAGTCGTCGCCGCAACCAAGGCCGAATCAAAAAGCTTATCCGACTCCGCTTCGCTCAATTCCGTCAGATCATGCAAGACCGGGGCGAGAATTTCGGCATCCAGCAGAAAAACACCCGACTCCTCGCGCGCAATAAGCTCGCGGGGTATCTCACTCGGCAGATCCAACCGGCCCAGGATCGCGCCCTCGGGCAATGCGTCGCCGGTGGTAAAATGGCTGGTAAAGAGGCCAAAGCGCTCGGACTGTACGAAGAGCTGGTAGGCCGTATCTTCTTGCAATTGTACGCCAGCGAGGATAAAGGCATCTAGGTCGCGGCTGAGTTCGAGCGTAAATTCGGTAGGCGGATAAGTGCCGATATCAAAATCGGGATCATCGAGCAGATCCCGCACCTGCTGGTTAAAAACCACTTCGATATCCAGCGCCATCGCTACGAAGCTCTCCCCAGGCTGCGGAAAAGTAGACACAACCTGCAATCCGCCCCCAGCAAAAATCGGCCCGTCAAAAGCCCCGACGAGCTTAATCCTGGCCGCCACGGAACCCGAGGGGCCCCTCTCGACCTGCAACCGCACCTCTTCGCCCAGTTCAATGTCCGCCAAGCCGATAAGCAAGCCATCCGGGTCGCGGATCTCGGCGTTATCACGCACGGTGACAACCGGCCCCTGCAAACGCAGCACCCCCTCTGCTACAATAATTTCGCTGAGCGGTGCGACAATCAAATCAGTCCTCGGCTCGGGTAGCCGTGTAGGGCTAAGCAAGGCGATCTTAGTGGCCTTAAGCCCATTGAAATCCTGGAAGAAATTGACGGCGGCGAATTCACCGACAAAATTCGACAGGTCAACGATGGACAATGGCTTGAGATCGACGTCGATGACCTCGGTACGCTTATCAATATTTAATACCGGACCATCCAGCTCGATTTGCCGCGAGGCCGGATCGATAGCGATGACGAAACCATGGATATCCCCCGTCTCCACGATACCGCCCTCATCGTGTTGCGGGTTGATCTCCAGCTCAGCGACAATATCGCCGAAAGGATTGGGTTGCCCTGTCAAACTGTGCAGAATGGTGGCGCGCACCGGCGTTCCCGGCAGTAGATCATCCAGCGTGCCGCCCGCAATATCGGCATCAAAGGCGACGAAGCGCGGATGCTCAACCGTCAAGATCAGGTCCCCATCGAGACCGGCGAAAGTGGTAAAAATTAGATTGATGCCGTCGTAGGGCTTGGCGAAGTTTTGCACCTCCACCGTTCGCGCTACCGGTGGACCACCCGACAAGGAAGGCGAAAAGGTTACGACAATCGGCTTGCCTACGGATATATCGCGGATATTGATCGCAAAACCCTGGTGGTCGAAGACCTTCGTACGGCTGCTCAATTCCACGGGGAAACCCGCGAAGAATAGCTCACCTGTATCCCCGTCAAAGGAAAAAATCTCAAAATCCTCTTGCCAAAAATCGCCCACTGGCCCGTCTAATTGCGGATCGATCTCTATCCTTTCGATAAAGTCGCCGACATCAGTGTGCTGAACAAAAATCCGCGTAAAATCCCCCGGTTGCACGTCTTCTTCAGCCAGCTGCAACCCGCTCTGGCCGTCGAAAACCTGCACTTCAGAGCTCAATTGCCATATACCGGCATTCGTAGTAACATGGTCCCCGTCAACAAAGGCGACATTCGTCCCGTAGAGCGGCAGGGCAAAGCCCTCTTTAGGGAAGGGCGGCTCGATGCGAATTTCCCGGGCCACTACCAACCCCGGATCGCGCGTCGCCATTATATCCACTACGATCGGCAAACCAGGCTGCAAAGCCT
>DQLG01000400.1 GCA_015660315.1 Candidatus Latescibacterota bacterium | reverse complement strand
CGACCAGAACAAGGAATACATCTTCTATTACGGCCCAATACGCTGGAAAGGGGAGGTGTACTACGAGTTTGTAGAAAGAGACTGGTTACAGAAATTCTGGAAGGCTGGACTGCCAAAACACCACCACAGGATGCACTATTATCTCAATACGTTCCCCCACGCAGATGGCCGTGGTCGCCCTGTCGGCCCGGAAACGGATCCACACTCCGTACTGGGCTTCACGAAGTGGCTTATTGAGCAAATAAAGATGATACCTCAAGAAAAGAGGGTAAGACAACAAGGGGTTGAAGGCGACGCTTGATAGCGCCCGTTCGCTCAAAGCAGATCGCTTGGACGAAGGGCGCTGTATTCCAGTTGTAGGAGTACCAGCATGAACAACGAAAACGAAATTGTAATGAATGAACCGAGCGAATCTAAGCGCAGCTTGAATCGGCGGGATGCACTCTAAGGCATGACCGCCGTAAGCCTGGCCCTGGCGACGGGCGCCTACGGAGCGCAGGAAGCCCCTGCTCCCTCATCGCGTTTCAGTGCGCTCGGGCGGGATCTGATCCAGAGTGAAAACGCCAAGCCCGGCACGCGCGACTGGATACTTACCAAGACCGACATCACTGCCAAAGAGCCCGTGGAGCTGTGGCGGTCCCCGCGCATCGAGGGCTACTGCTCCGCGACGAGTGTGAGCGTTGGCGACACACTCAAGGTCATGGTGAGCACGAATCCAGTGTCGGAATACAGTCTGGAAATTTTCCGTACGGGGTATTACGGCGGGACCGGCGGGCGTTCCGTGAAGCGCTTTGATGCCATACAGGGCAAAACCCAGGACGATCCGGAGATAGGTGAAAACCGTCTGCGCGAATGCCAATGGGAACTGTCGGTGGAATTTGAAATTCCCGACGATTGGCTGAGCGGCGTCTATCTGGGCAAACTCACCGCGAAAAAAGGGGGCGTGCAGAGTTACGTCATTTTTATTGTCCGCGACGACAGGCCCTGCGATCTGCTTTTCCAGTGCAGCGACATGACCTGGGCCTGCTACAATAGCTGGCCTACGAACGAGTGGTCCCTTTACCACAACGACGCGAATGGCTATACGGGACATCTGGGAAGAAAGAAGTGGAGCACCGATGCGAACGATACCGGGTGGGTGAGTTTTGACCGTCCGTACGCCAATTTTTGCCAGGACCACCTTGTCGATAGGGCTTCCTCCGTGGGGTCGGGTGAGTTCCTGCTTTGGGAGTTTCCCCTGTCCTACTGGATTGAGCAGCAGGGCTACGATGTGTCGTATATCTCCAATGTGGATACGCACACGGATGGACCGGGACTGCTGCGGGCGAAAGGTTTTATCTCCGTGGGACACGATGAGTATTGGACGCGGGAGATGTTCGACCACGTTGGCGCGGCCAGGGACGCAGGGGTCAACCTTGCTTTCCTGAGTGGTAATTCGGTTTGGGGCGTGGTGCCCTTGTTGCCCTCCACTGCAGGGCAAGCCCACCGAGTCATGCGACGCGAAGATAAGTTCATTGGCGAAGAACTCAGCAAGATGCTTAACGAGCGACGCGGCACCCCCGCCAAGTACCCAGCGGGGCCGGACGCGGCGTTGCTCATGGGTGGGCGTACCGCGGGTATTGGCGGAGGCGCTTGGACCTGTACCAATGCCGATCACTGGCTGTATGAAGGCACGGGCATGAAAGAAGGCGATACGGTCGAAGGTCTGGTGGGCTGGGAATGGCACGGTTCGCCCGCAAGCGGTTTGCCCGGTTTGGAAATTCTAGCCGAGGGCCCCATGCAGCCTGAACATCCGATGTATAGTCCTCATGCGGCAACGATCTACGACGGGCCCCAAGGAAACGTCGTCTTCAACGCCGGGACGATCTGGTGGGCGCAAGATTTGTCGTCGCCTCCCGGCCACGTATTGCCCGCACATGCGCATGCCAAGCCGCAAGGCCCGGATCTGCGCGTGCAGCGCATGATGGAAAATGTGTTCGATCGGTTTATCGGGTAGGTCCAGTGCTTTCATAATCGTGGATCAGACACCGCTCATGTTGGCAATGTACGACTATGTGCAGGGCGGGGCGCCGCCCTACCCCTTGGCTGAAGCGTGTCAGGATCACTATCTGAGCATTACGTGTGCTCGAGCGCTTAAAGAAGGACGGTCGCTGCGCACAGAACGGCAACCGTGGGCCGAATAGGATCAAATGAATAGGAGCGCAAGAATGAACAGAGAAAACAGCATGAGTGAATCGAATAGCCTGAATCGCCGCGATGTACTCAAAGGGATGGCAGCAGTCAGCCTGGGGATTGCAACTGGCGCGTACGGAGCGCAGGAAGAGCCCGTTTCTTCACCGCGTTCCAGTTCACTTGGGCGAGACCTGATCCTGCGTGAAAATCAAAAACCCGGCACGCGGGACTGGCAGCTCACCAAGACACGCCAGCTCCCGGGGATGATCAATCCCAACTTGACCAACGGACGCTGCCCGTGGATTGAAGGGTATTGCTCAGCGAACAGCATTCGAGCTGGCGAGAAGTTGCAGATTATGGTGAGCACAGTTCCAGCATCCGCGTTCAAGTTGGAGATCTTTCGGACCGGCTATTACAATGGAGACGGGGCCCGGCTGGTGAAACGCTTTGACTCGCTAAAAGGAGTCCCTCAGCCGGACCCGCCCATCGGTGAAAACTACCTGCGCGAATGCAATTGGGAGCCCTCTGTGGAATTCGAGATTCCCGAAGATTGGCTGAGCGGCGTCTACCTGGGGAAACTGACGGAAGAGACCAGCGGAATTCAGAGCTACGTCATCTTCATCGTCCGCGATGATCGCCCCTGCGATCTGCTGTTTCAATGCAGTGACCTGACCTGGTCTGCCTACAACCGCTGGCCAGCCGATTTCTCTATTTACACAACACATGAAGGGTATTCCAGCACCGGTGTGCCCAGCGGGACAGTGAGCTTCGATCGGCCCTACGGCTTGTTTACCCACCCCGTCAACAAGCACAAGACCTCCGGTGGCTCCGGCGAATTCCTGCCCTGGGAATTCCCATTGTCCTTTTGGCTGGAGCAACACGGGTACGATGTTTCCTATATCTCCAATATCGACACGCACGCCGATCCAAAGGGCTTGCTGCGCGCTAAAGGATTCATTTCGTTGGGGCATGACGAATATTGGAGCTTGGAGATGTATGACAATGTGCTCAAGGCCCGTGAGGAAGGGGTGAGCCTGGCTTTTTTTGGCGGCAATTCCGTTCTCTGCGTCGTGCCGATGTTGCCCTCCAGCGACGGAACGCCCAATCGCGCGGTACGGCGCGAAGGTTGGTTTATGCCCGTGCCTAAGAAAATTCCGGAAGCCCGCAAAAGGCAGTTGCAAAACCGGGAAGGTTTCGAATTTAATATGGGTCCCGATGGAGCTCAGCTAATGGGGGGACGACTCGACAATAGGGGCAATCATGGTGGTAGGGGTTCAGGCGATTGGACCTGCGCGATGCCGGAGCATTGGCTCTTCGAGGGGACCGGGATGAAGAAAGGGGATTCCATCAAAGGTCTCTTGGGTTGGGAATGGCATGGGGCTCCGGCCATGAATCTCCCGGGGATGAATATCGTCGCGGAGGGAGATGCCACGATCAATGGGGAAACGGTGGGGCAATACTCCTCGACGCTCTACGATGGGCCCAAGGGCAACGTCGTCTTCAATGCCGCCACGATTTGGTGGGCCAATGGCTTGTCCAGTCCGCCAGGCCACAAGAACCCATCAAGGCATGGCGTGACGCAACAAGGCCCGGACGAGCGCGTCCAGCAAATCACTCACAATTTGTTTCAACGCTTCATTGCTTCCGGCGGGTGAAAATAGAGGTAAAATCTGCAATGCAAACAGGTTTATCAAAGAGGATAGAGAACCCTAACATCGTTTATATCCTGGCCGATGATCTCGGCTACGGCGACCTGGGGTGTTATGGCCAGAAGCATTTTGAAACGCCCAACATCGATCGCATAGCAGCGGAGGGCATGCGATTTACTCAGCACTATTCTGGCAGCACGGTGTGCGCGCCGTCGCGGTGTGCGCTTATGACGGGTTTGCACACGGGGCACACCGCAGTGCGCGACAATGAAGGGCCCTATGGCGCAATGCCGCTGGGACCATCCGATGTGACGGTCGCCGAAGTGCTCGAACAGGCGGGATATTCCACGGCGGTCATCGGCAAGTGGGACATGGCCGGACCGGATGCCGAGGGCATCCCCAATCACCATGGTTTTGATTATTCGTTTGGTTTTCTGCACTCGTCCCACGCCCATAACCACTATCCAGACTACCTGTGGCGCAATGGGCAAAAGGTTGTGCTCGAAGGCAATCGCAACGGACAGGGTGATCAGTATTCCCACGACCTGTTTACCGAGGAAGCCCTAGAGTATATCGAACGGGAGCGGGATCGCCCCTTCTTCCTCTACCTGGCCTATACCCTGCCGCATGCGGAATTGACGGTTCCAGAGGACTCACAGAATTTCTACCTGGGGAAGTTTCCGGAAAAACCCTTCGAGCAAAAGCAGCAATGGAGCCCGGGCGTCTACAACACTCAGGAGACCCCTAAAGCCGCATTTGCAGGCATGATTTCCCGCCTGGACCGGGACGTTGGCCGACTGCTGGCAAAGCTTGAGGGACTCGGCCTCGACCGCGACACCCTGGTGATATTCACCAGCGACAATGGTCCGCACAGGGAAGGCGGGGCAGACCCCTATTTTTTTAATGGCAGCGGCCCCTTGCGCGGCATAAAACGCGACCTGTATGAAGGCGGCATCCGCATTCCCTTGATCGCCCGTTGGCCTGGGAGGATCGAAGCGGACACCACAAGCAATCACGTCTCGGCCTTCTGGGATATCCTGCCGACATGCGCCGAACTTGCCGGCACCGACGCGCCGGAAGAGATCGATGGCCTCTCGATGGTGCCCAGTCTGCTCGGTCGGCCGGACGAGCAGGAAAAGCACGCGTCCCTGTACTGGGAGTTTCAGGAGAAGCAGGCCGTGCGCATGGGGGATTGGAAAGGGGTGCGTCCGGAAGGGGAAGAGGGCGCGCTGGAACTGTACGACCTAAAGAACGATGTCGGCGAGCAAGAGGATCTGTCCGGGCATCATCCGGAGATTACCGCAAGGATCAAGGAAATCCTGGAAGCATCCCACGACGTTCCGAGACGTTCCCCTTAGGGAACCACCCAAAATAAAGACCTGGTTGTGCGTGCAGCATATGATGAATTATTAGATCGATCTATCCACTCAGGTCAAACAAACGGAGTCCCCAGGAGCCCCTTCCCATGAATGTCGTGATCCTTCTGAACGATCAGCACGCCCACCATGTCCTCGGGTGCGCCGGCTTTCCACTATTGCAGACGCCCGCCGCCGACGCGTTGGCCGCCGACGGTCTTCGCTTCGAACAGGCCGTTTGTGCGGTCACGCCGTGTTTGCCCAGCCGCCACGCCATCAGCCATGGGCTTTACGCCTTTCAAACCGGCATCTACACCAACGGCCACTGCATGCCGCTGGAGGCGATTCCTTCTGTGACCATGGCGCGTGCCTTCAAGGACTCCGGGCATCGCACGGCCGCGGTCGGGAAGATGCACTGGTTTCCGTATCATGCGCCGGTGTCGCGTGGGAGCTACTTCGGCTACGACTATCGCGCCGCACACTTCAACGAGACCGGCGAAGAGATCGACATCCACTTCGTCAGGGAGCATCCCGATATCGTCCGGCAAGCGGGCGCGGTGCGCCAGGCTTACGGCGTCGGTAAGGGCGGGGACGATTGCGCGGCGGCCTTCAAGGGATACGCGTTGCCGCTGTCCTTGAGCCAGACGAGCGACGGATGGCTCGGCGAGCAGGCCGCGACCTGGGTGCGCAAACAAGCCGGTGGGCCGTTCTTCCTGATGACCAGCTTTCCCGGACCGCACGCGCCCCACGCTGTACCGTCCGACTATGCCGACCTCTATGACCCGGCGTCTATCGAGTTGCCGCCCGCACCGCCCGCGGGCCTCGCCGATGAAGGCGCTTACGCTCGATACGAAGGGCTTGCTCGCGAAGAATTGCGCGTCGTAATCGCCAACTACATGGCTTGTGTCACCGCCGTTGATGCCTGCCACGCGCGGGTGATCCAGGCGCTCAAGGACGAAGGTGTATACGACGAAACGCTGGTCGTGATGATGTCCGATCACGGCGAGTTGCTCGGCGCGCGCGGTCCGGCGGCGTTCAGCAAGTACAGTCTCTACGACCCCGCCATTCGCGTGCCGTTGATCGTCAAGCCGCCCAAAGGCTACGAAGGCGCGTGCGGCACGACCAGCGACGCGTTGGTGAACCTCGTGGACTTGCTGCCCACGCTGCTGGACTTCGCCGGATTGGACGGCGGCTACAGCTTGCCGGGCATCAGCCTGAAGCCGCTGTTTGCAGGAAAACCCCTGGCGCGCGAACGGCGCGCGACGCTGACGGAATTCCTGTGGGAGGGCTCGGTGCATTCTGCGATCCGTTCCCGCGACTGGAAATTGATCGAGGGGCCGCACGGTCGGGAATTGTATCACATCGCCGAAGATCCGCACGAATTCAAGAACCTAGCTGCAGACGGCAACGCCGCGCCGCACGCGGCGGAATTGGAAGAAGCCTGCCTGGAAGAAATCCGTCTGGCCTCGCGGGATTACGCGCGCTGCCATACTGAATTCGAGCGGCAGGACTGGAACCCGCTAACGATGTAGGATTGCATGAAGAATGTGTTCTAACGGTTTATCCAATGATGTTTAAGGAGGAGAGCTTGAATCGAAACGGCCAGACACCAAATATCCTGTTCATCATGACAGATCAACAGCACGCGGGCATGATGAGCTGCACGGGTAATAAGTGGTTGGGGACGCCGGCGATGGATCGCCTGGCACGAGATGGCATTCGTTTTGAGATGGCATACGCTACAAATCCCGTATGTGTCGCAAGCCGAACCAGCATGGCCACAGGCGTCATGTCCTGCCGCCTCGGTGCGGGCAACAATGGTCCTGGCATGGAGATCGAGCAACTCCCGCCTGAAGTGCACGATAATTCGATGGGCAAGATCATGAAGTGCGCCGGCTACGATACGTTCTACGGCGGAAAAGTGCATATGTGTGCCCCGCTGGCCCCGGAGAATGCAGGTTATGACGAATATTTTCGGGATGATCGTGAAGAACTGCCTGCGGCCTGTCTCCAGTTCATGAAGAAGAAGAGGGACAAACCCTTCTTTGCCGTAGCATCATTCATCAACCCCCACGATATCTGCTTTGCTCACCTTGCTCGCAATGGCCAAGATAGGCACGGCGTGTTGGCCTTACATAAGGAGGCGTCCTCTCTTGCGATGGATGAGCCTCCTCCACTTCCTGACAACTACGCGATACAGCAGAATGAGCCTGCCGCGATTGAAGCACACCTGGATCCCAATGCGCCAACGCCCGCTATCACGATGCGCAAGGAATATGACGAGAAGGCATGGCGAATCAATCGGTGGATCTATCATCGACTGACTGAAAAGGTCGATCGCCACATCGGCGACATTCTCGAGGGTTTGCAGCAAGCCGGACTCGAAGAAGACACTGTTGTGATTTTCACCAGTGACCACGGCAATATGGATGCCAGCCACAGACTGGCATCCAAGGGTGTCTTCTATGAAGAATCGGTAGGTGTTCCCCTTATCCTCAAACACCTGGGAGGCGTTCCAGGTGGCCGTACGGACCAGGCGCATCTGGTCTCATCCGGACTCGATATCCTGCCAACTATCTGCGACTACGCAGGCATCAAGCAGCCTGATCATCTTCTTGGTGTGAGCCTGCGCCCGCTGGCAGAGGACAGGCGTGTGGACGACTGGCGTACCTATGTGGCGTCAGAAAACCACTGGACCCGAATGATCCGAAGTCAGAAATACAAGTATTGCGCCTACGATCACGCGTACGGGAATGAGTCACTGGTTGATATGGAGAACGACCCTGGTGAAATGCAAAACCTTGTTGATGATCCCAAATTCCAGGACGTACTGACTGAGCATCGCAGACTCCTTGCAGACTGGAGCAACCTTTCAGAAGACAACGACGCCTCAAAATATCTGAAGAATGACTAATTTATGAACTGACGAAAGGACAGTTATGGCTCGTTCTTCTACAAAATACGTGGCCCGTTTTCGACTACTGATAATTTTCACAGTGGCGGTGCCGTTGGCCTTCTGCGCCGAGCGCGTCCTGGCCCAAGGAGGTCCGTGTCTATCAGGGCAGCACCCTCCAGCTCGATGGCGTCATCGCCCCCGGCGAATACGACGACGTCTCGCAATTAGACGACTTCAGCGAACTGATCGAGAAGTTGGCTGCGCTGGTACCTCCGCCCCGGCTCAACCTGGTGCGTTATCACGGTGTCCTGGCGCCCAATGCCGGATTTCGTCGTTTGGTGGTGCCGAGTTGTTCGGTGTTGCCGGACGCTTCATCGGTGGGGGTCTCTACGGATTCCCCCTCTCGTCGTCGCTTAGGTTGGGCCTCTTTATTGGCGCGGGTTTTCGCCGTGGATGTGATGCGTTGTCCGAGCTGTGGTGGCCGACTTGGTCTGGTAGCGGTGCTGAGCGATCCGGCCTCGATAGGCCGCTATTTGAGCGGGGTTGGTTTAGCGGCCGCACCTCCGGCTATCGCAGCGGCTCGTCCTCCGCCACAGCGCGAATTGGATCTGGTTTATTGAGCTAGGCTATTGCGTTTTTGT
>DQLG01000521.1 GCA_015660315.1 Candidatus Latescibacterota bacterium | reverse complement strand
CGGCCCAAAAGTCTCCTGCAAGTATCGACGACCATCGCGAAGGCCTGTGGTAGGATCTCCTCGAGGAAGGCGGCCTCGGTGTTGCGGATCGCCTTGTCCAATTCGTCGTACTGGTCGTTGAGGCGTTCGCGTTCGGCCCCATCGAGATCACCGCGCAGGCTCTCGGTTATCTCGTCGAGAGTCTGCTGATTGTCGGCGTTACGAGTCTTCAGGTCTTGGCGGAAGCCGGCGGTTTTGGCCCGCAGTTCGGCGTCGCTGAGCGATTGGTACTGGGCCGAGAGTTTGTTGATTTCGTCGACTTTTGGCATGGTGCGCTTGAATTGGCGGTCGGACTGCGAGCCGAAGAGTCTTTTTATAAATGATATTAACCAGTTGAGCATGCTGGATCCTCTACAATTGTGGACTAATGCCCCAGGGCCAGGCGTTCGGCCAAGGCCGGGGGCAGACCGGCTGTGATAATCTTGTGTTGCGTCGTCGTTATATCGTAGGGGCAGCGCACCAATTCCAAGGTTTCCGCCGCCTGGTCCCAAAGGGCGAAGCAGGCTTGGGCATTCCCATCGCGGGGTTGGCCGACGCTGCCGATATTGGCCAAGTAGCGCGATAGCGGCTGGATCGCTTGTGGGCCCTTCGGCAACAATTCCATACCGCCATTGCGCTCGATGCAGACGAAGGGGCAGTGGGAATGTCCCACAAAACAGAAGCGTTGTTCAATGGCGTCGAGGGCCTTTTTTGCCTCGGCGCGATCGTGCACATAGCCCCATCGTGATGGCTGGCGGGGTTCGGCGTGCACGAAGAAGGCGTCATCTCGCTGCAAGACGAAGGGCAGCGAAGCCAAATACCGACGCTCTGACTCGCCTAGCTGTTCCGCAGTCCATTCGGCAGCTCGGCGGGCGTAAGAGTTGAAATACGCCAGGTCGGTCTGTCCGATGGCGGCCGCGTCGTGGTTGCCCAGGACTACCTCATCGGTCAGCTCCTGTACCGCGTGTAAGCAGGCCTGTGGATTGGCGCCATAACCGACGATATCCCCCAGACAGACCCAGGCATCAACACCGCGCGCGCGACCCTCGCCGACTACGGCGCCAAGTGCCTCAAGATTGCCGTGGATGTCCGATAATAGCGCGAGGCGCATGAACAGGGCCTTTAAACGACGAGTCCCTTCTGACGCACGACGCCGTCGAGCACGCCATTGACGAAGGCATACGACTTATCGGTGCTGTAGGACTTGGCCAGTTCGATGGCCTCGTCGATTGAGACCCGAACCGGGATTTCCTCGATATAGAGCATTTCGGCCAGGGCCAGCCGCAGGATCAGGCGGTCGATGCGGGCGATGCGTTCCCAACGCCAGTTTTTGGCCATCGCCGCCGCTGACGTATCGATCTCCTCTGCATGTTCAGTGGCATGCAGTAGGAGGTTTGCAGCGAAAGTGCGGACCTCGTCGGAAAGAGCGAAGCGTTGGCAGAGCTCGTCGAGGGCGATGCGAATGTCAATGGCGGCGCTTTGTGCGGAGTAAAGCGCTTGCAGGGCCACTTGGCGCGCGCCATGGCGGTTGTCGGGTGGCGCTTCGTCGGCGGAGCTACCGTCGCCGAAAAAATCATCCTCTCCGGTCATTATCCCAACTCGGCCATCAGGGTGGCCATTTCGATGGAGTTCATGGCCGCGTCCCAGCCGCGGTTGCCGGCTTTGACACCGGCGCGTTGCACGGCTTGGTCGACGGTATCAGCGGTGATAACACCGAAGATCACTGGCACGCCGGTGTCGAGGCCGACGCGTGCGATGCCCTTGGCGGATTCACCGGCGACATAGTCGAAATGGGGGGTGTCGCTGCGCACGATGGCCCCCAAACACATAACGACATCGAAGCGCCCGGTCGTGGCCAGTTTTTTGGCGACGATGGGCAGTTCAAACGCACCGGGGACCCAGGCGATCTCAATGTCGTCGTCGTCACCGCGGTGGCGCTTGATGCAATCCAGGGCTCCGCCGAGCAGTCGAGTGGTCACCAGGTCGTTGAAACGGCTGACGACGATGCCGAATTTACGGCCTTTGGCGTCGAGTTGTCCTTCATGCACTTTCGGCATGGTTTTCGTCCTCTGTAGATGCGCGTTCGAGCAGGATGGTATGGCCCATCTTGTCGCGCTTGGTTTCCAGGTAACGGATATTGTGCGGGTTGGGGTCGGCCTCGATGGGGACCTGTTCGACGACGGTCAGGCCATAGGCTTCCAGGCCGACGCGCTTCTTGGGGTTGTTAGTCAAAAAACGCACTTGGCGTAGGCCTATGTCGTAGAGCACCTGGGCGCCGATGCCGTAATCGCGGGAGTCCATCGGATGGCCCAACGCATGATTGGCCTCGATGGTGTCTAAGCCCTCCTGCTGTTGCAGTTCGTAGGCTTTGAGTTTGTGCAGGATGCCGATGCCGCGGCCCTCGTGGTGTTGGATATAGACGATAACGCCGCTGCCTGCTGCGGCAATGAGCCGCATGGAGCGTTCGAGCTGCTCGCCGCAGTCGCACAGCAGTGAGCCGAGTGCGTCGCCGGTTAGACAGCCCGAGTGCATGCGCACGAGGGTTGGGTCGCCGGCGGAGACCTCGCCATAGACCATGGCGATATAGGGATTATCGTCGACGAGACTGCGATAGGCGTAGACGGTGAATTTCCCGAAGCGGGTGGGCATCGGCGATTTGGCTTCGAGGTGGATCAGTTTCTCGGTGCGGCGGCGGTGGGCGATTAGGTCGTGTATGGTGGCGATCTTAAAACCGTGCTCGTGCGCGAAGTCGAGCAAATACGGCGTACCGGCCAATGTGCCCGTCTCGTCGAGGATGGCGGCGATCACGGCTACCGGCCTCGAATTGGCGATCTGCGCCAGGTCGACCGAGGCTTCGGTGTGCCCGGCGCGGCGCAATACGCCGCCGGGCTGGGCTCGCAGGGGCGTGACATGGCCGGGCTGGATGAAGTCCTCTGGGGTGCTGGCAGGGTCGGAAAGCTTGCGGATGGTCAGTGCGCGATCTTGCGCCGAGACGCCTGTGTTTTCGGTGTCCCGGGCGTTGACTGAGACCATGATCGATGCCCCGCGCGGCCCTTGTGCGCCGGGCACCGTCTGGTGCAATTCAAGGGCTTCGAGGTGCTCTTTGCTGGCAGTGACCATCGGCGGG